>NZ_JACFYJ010000308.1:0-471 GCF_037126505.1 Paraburkholderia bengalensis | reverse complement strand
TAAAGCCGCACGTGGGGCCGCGCGGCCCCTGTAAGACGTAATGAGTGAGTGGGATGAAACACAGCGCACCTCCCGTTATGCCTGGCACTGTGAAGAAATGATTTCGCGCATGAACGGTGGCGCCGTCAGTTCAACGTCTGCGCCTGCGGTGGCGTGAGTTCCCGCAGCTGGAATTTTCGGTCGTCATTGAACAGCCAGTCCTCGAAAAGCTCCAGTTGCCCGTTTGCGTTGAGCAGTTCCGCCGGTGGTCGCGGCAACGGCGACGAGCGGCGCAGTGATCTGAGCGCGGTGTTCTCAGCTTCGTCGTCGCCATTCGTCCGATACACGGAGGACGTCAGCACATGTCCGTTTCGATCGACGACGAAAGAAACTACTACGACCGAACGCAGCATTGCCTGAGGATTACCATGCAGCACGTCCGAGGGATTGTTTTGCTCGATGCGTTGCGCAACGGCAACCTGGTATTGGTCG
>NZ_JACFYJ010000307.1:0-472 GCF_037126505.1 Paraburkholderia bengalensis | reverse complement strand
ATCCAGCAGATTCTCAACGGGCTGGTGCTTGGCAGTGTCTACGCCATCATTGCACTGGGCTACACGATGGTGTACGGCATTCTCGGCATCATCAACTTCGCGCACGGCGACGTGCTGATGGTGGGCGCGATGGTCGCGCTCTCGGCCATCGGGGTGTTGCAGAACCACTTCCCCGGTCTCGGCAACGTGCCGACGCTGTGCATCGCGCTGGTCATCGCGGCCATCGTCTGCTCCGTGGTGGGTTACACGATCGAGCGCGTGGCCTACCGGCCGCTGCGCAAGGCACCGCGTCTCGCCCCGCTGATCACGGCGATCGGCGTGTCGATCCTGCTGCAGACCCTCGCGATGATGATCTGGTCGCGCAACCCGCTGCCGTTCCCGCAGCTGCTGCCGACCGATCCCCTCAACGTGATCAAGGCCACCGATACGACGCCTGGCGCCGTGATCTCGATGACTGAAATCGTGATCATCG
>NZ_JACFYJ010000306.1:0-478 GCF_037126505.1 Paraburkholderia bengalensis | reverse complement strand
GTTCGCTTGTGCCAGAACCGAGATACCCGCTTGTTGCAGAACCTGAGCCTTCGACAGGTTCGCCGTTTCCGTCGCGAAGTCTGCGTCGGTGATCTGCGAACGTGCTGCGCTCATGTTCGTTGCTTGCGTTTGCGTCGTCGAAATAGCAGCCTGGAACGTGTTCTGCGTTGCGCCGAGCGTTGCCTGGAAGGTATTGACGCTCGTCAGAACCGTATCGATCTGGCTCATGGCTGCTTGCGCGCCCGAAGCCGTCGAGACCGACACGCCGCTCACGCCGAGGCTGTTCGCGTCCCACTTCTGCGTGCCGAAGTTCGCCGTGATCTGCTGGCCGTTGAACGCGCCGATCTGGAAGTTGACCGTGCCGGCGCCGTTCAGCACTGCCTGGCCGTTGAACGTCGTCTGTTGTGCAACGCGCGTGATTTCCGTCAGACGCGTCGACACTTCCGACTGGAGGTTAGCCAGTGCGTTCGAGTCGAGC
>NZ_JACFYJ010000305.1:0-482 GCF_037126505.1 Paraburkholderia bengalensis | reverse complement strand
GCTGCCGCCGCACCCGCCTCGCCGCCGAAGCCGCCCAGAATCACGTTGAAGAACGAACGGTTCATCGCCTTGCACATGATGTACGACAGGATCGCACCGGATGAGCCGACCAGCGAGCCCGCGATAATCAGCATCGCGTTGTTCAGCGAGAAGCCGATGCCCGCCGCCGCCCAGCCCGAGTACGAGTTCAGCATCGACACCACCACCGGCATGTCCGCGCCGCCGATCGGGATGATGATCAGCACGCCGAGCGCAAACGCGATCAGCGTCATGATGATGAACGGCAGCCACGATTGCGTGAGGAAGAAGATCACGCCGAAGCCGATCATCGCGAGCGCGAGCAGCAGGTTGATCAGATGCTGGCCGGCGTAGACGACGGGCGCGCCCTGGAACAGCCGGAACTTGTACTTGCCCGACAGCTTGCCGAACGCGATGACCGAACCGCTAAAGGTAATCGCGCCGACGAACGTGCCGATGAACAG
>NZ_JACFYJ010000304.1:0-496 GCF_037126505.1 Paraburkholderia bengalensis | reverse complement strand
AGGACGTCATCCCCACCGGGAATTCAAAATAATGCTGCACAGGTTCACGCGCTCGAAGCCCGGGTCCTTGTATGCCAGGAAATCGTCGTTGAACGTGCCGAACGTGGTGGCTGGACGATGCTTCATGCCATCGTAAAAGGCGTCGATCATCCTGCCGCCGAAATCGGCCCCGCGCGGCCAGGCTGCGATCACCGCCGCGCGCTGTTCCTCCGAAAACGTATCGAAGCCCCGTCCCGCCACGTCCATCCCCGCTCCGGCTTGCACCAGCGCGATTTCCCCGTGCATGTGCTCGGGAATGCCCGGCGTCGTATGGAGCGCCACAGCGGTCCACACCTTCGCGACGTCCGCCTAGTCGACATGATGGCTGCGCAGAAAATCGCGCGCAGCGTTCGCGCCGTCGACTTCAAAACGCAGTTCGCTGTCGCGGTAGGCCGACGTCAAACCGATGTCGTGGAACATGGCCGCGACGTAGAGCAACTCTGGGTCGAAGGCGACA
>NZ_JACFYJ010000303.1:0-502 GCF_037126505.1 Paraburkholderia bengalensis | reverse complement strand
GCTCCTTTATCTGATCGCCTCGGTCTGCTTCATCCAGGCGCTCAAGGGCCTGTCGAACCCGAAAACGGCACGAACCGGCAACGTGTTCGGCATGGTCGGGATGGCGATCGCGATTCTCACCACCGTCGCACTGATCGCGAAGCAGGCCGCGTTGCTCGGCTCGAATCTGGCGCTTGGGCTTTCGCTGGTGTTCGTCGCGCTGATCGTCGGCGGCACGATCGGTGCATTCGTCGCGGCGCGCGTCGAGATGACGAAGATGCCCGAACTGGTCGCGGCGATGCACTCGCTGATCGGTATGGCGGCCGTGTGTATCGCGTATGCCGTCGTGTCGGAACCGGCTGCGTTCGGCCTCGGCGCCGAGGAAGGCATTCCCGGCTTCCTGCCGTACGGCAACCGGATCGAGCTGTTCATCGGCACGTTCGTCGGCGCGATTACCTTTAGCGGTTCGGTCATCGCGTTCGGCAAGCTGTCGGGCAAGTACAAGTTCCGGCTGTTCCAGGGC
>NZ_JACFYJ010000302.1:0-502 GCF_037126505.1 Paraburkholderia bengalensis | reverse complement strand
GCTCCTTTATCTGATCGCCTCGGTCTGCTTCATCCAGGCGCTCAAGGGCCTGTCGAACCCGAAAACGGCACGAACCGGCAACGTGTTCGGCATGGTCGGCATGGCGATCGCGATTCTCACCACCGTCGCACTGATCGCGAAGCAGGCCGCGTTGCTCGGCTCGAATCTCGCGCTCGGCCTGTCGCTGGTGTTCGTCGCGCTGATCGTCGGCGGCGCGATCGGTGCGTTCGTCGCGGCGCGCGTCGAAATGACGAAGATGCCCGAACTGGTCGCGGCGATGCACTCGCTGATCGGTATGGCAGCTGTGTGTATCGCGTATGCCGTCGTGTCGGAACCGGCTGCGTTCGGCCTCGGCGCCGAGGAAGGCATTCCCGGCTTCCTGCCGTACGGCAACCGGATCGAACTGTTCATCGGCACGTTCGTCGGCGCGATTACCTTTAGCGGTTCGGTCATCGCGTTCGGCAAGCTGTCGGGCAAGTACAAGTTCCGGCTGTTCCAGGGC
>NZ_JACFYJ010000301.1:0-531 GCF_037126505.1 Paraburkholderia bengalensis | reverse complement strand
AGGCAAAAGAAAGCCGCTCACACCGCCAGCCCGTGTCGTTTCCCACGGGCCCTCAACGTCCCCACACTTCACACGGCAACGCGCCGGTCTGTGCGCGTTGCCCTTGTTCTCTTCAATCGCCTCACCCGCTTTGCACACCCGTATGCCGGCGTGCCGCGTTTAAGGTTCAACGCCCACTTGCGGCAAACTCTGTGTCGGCCGTCGCACCACATGGGACACCATCTCCAGCGACGGTTTTCGGTTCGGGCGGTGCCCTCTACGGCGAGACAACCTGCACACCGTTTGCCCCAATGGAACGGTGACCCTCAGACACGGCTGGCCTCTGCTCGGGCGAATGAGGCGGGTGAGGCGAGTGGAAAGGGCGAGGGCAACGAGCGAAAACTGGTGCATTGCCATGTGAAGTGTGGGGACGTTGAGAGCCCGTGGGAAACCGCACGGGCTGGCGGTGTGAGCGGCTTTCTTTTGCCTGCTTTTCTTTGCCGCTGCAAAGAAAAGTAGGTGCCGCCCCGCACAGGGGCAACGCCCGCGCCG
>NZ_JACFYJ010000300.1:0-532 GCF_037126505.1 Paraburkholderia bengalensis | reverse complement strand
GGCGTACTTCTCGAAGGTGTCGCCGCAACTGCAGCACGAGGTGTACATGGCGCTGCCGTGGCTCGCGGTGGCGATTCCGCTCGCGAACGTGTCATGGGTGTTCGCGGGCGCGATCAACGGCGCGGAACGCTTCGGCGTCTACAACACGAACCAGACGCTCGGCACGTTCCTGTTCCAGTTGCTGCCGCTCGCCGCCGCGTGGGTGATGGGCCCGACGTTGCAGAACGTGCTCGCGGCCGCTGTGGTCGCACGGTTGCTCGCGGCCATCCTGCTCGGGCGCTCCGCGTTCGTGGTGCTTGGCATCCGGCACGTGCGGGCGCCGCAGTTCATCGTCGCGAAGGGGCTGTTCAATTTCGGCGGCTGGATGCTGATTGCGAGCATCACAGGCATGGTTGCCGAATCGCTCGACCGCGTGATGCTCGGCACGAGTCTGGGCGCGCGTTTCGTCACGTACTACACCGTGCCGCAAAACCTCGTCACGCGGCTGAACATCGTGCCGACCGCGTTGCAGCGCACGCTGTTCCCGCGCCTG
>NZ_JACFYJ010000002.1:0-247827 GCF_037126505.1 Paraburkholderia bengalensis | reverse complement strand
TTAATCCGGCTTTCGCCGGGCTATCCCCCACTCCAGGACACGTTCCGATGTCTTACTCACCCGTTCGCCACTCGCCGCCAGGCCGAAGCCCGCGCTGCCGTCCGACTTGCATGTGTAAGGCATGCCGCCAGCGTTCAATCTGAGCCAGGATCAAACTCTTCAGTTCAAACCTGTTACTGTTTTTCGGTTGTTTGACCAACCGGTCGCTCACTCAAAATCACTGACGAATGATCCGATCGAGCCTCCCGGCTCCATCAAACCTTCCTCAATTTCTTTCGTGTGAGACTCGATTACTTTCGCTATCCGGCAGTTCGAAAACCACCGCGCGCCGCCATCGAGCACCCACACTTATCGGCTGTTGATTGTTAAAGAACATTCGCTAAAAAGCCGCTGTTTTCTGCTGCTTTCTTGCGTCTCCGTCGTTTGGAGAGGCCGAATTATTCGCTACCGGCCACCATGCGTCAAGAGGAAATTGAAAATATTTTTGCCCGTGTATTCGTCGTGTCTAAAGAAGCCGCGAAATGCAAGGCCGATTGCGGATGCATTGAATGAAGGGTCCGAGCATTTGTATTTGTTATACGGATCACAAACGTGCGCGCACCGAATCGAGCAGACGGCGCGACGCAAAAATTACCGGCGGCTGCCCCAAGCAATGCAAAGCACGCCGAGCGAACAAAACACGCGCGCACGCGACGCGACGAGGCGCGCACGATCAACAGTCAGGTAGGCTTTACATCACAATGTGACATTTACACGATCCGTACCCGACATGCGCCGACGCGCTAATCCTTGCCCCCAGGTATCACCGAGCCCAGCACCTGACGCGCCGTGTTGACAATCACGCTGCCTTCTTTTGGATCGCCCTCCATCAAGGTCCGTGCAAACGCACGCGCCTGCGCTATCGTGACGTGAGGCGGCAACGGCGGCACTTCGGGATCGGTTTTCACCTCGAGCACGACGGGACGCTTCGCAGCCAACGCGGTTTCCCATGCTTCTGGCAACTGCTCCGCGTTGTCCACATAAATACCCGTCAAGCCGATCAGCTCCGCGAAGCGGTGATAAGCAACGTTGGGAATCTGCTGCGACGCATTGAACTTCGGATCGCCTTCCATCACGCGCTGCTCCCACGTCACCTGATTCAGGTCCTCGTTGTTGAGCACCATGCAGATCCAGCGCGGGTCGGCCCATTGCTTCCAGTACTTCGCGACGGTGATCAGTTCGGCCATATTGTTCATCTGCATCGCACCGTCGCCGACCATCGCGATCACGGGGCGGCCGGGAAACGCAAACTTCGCGGCGATGGCATACGGAACCGCCGCGCCCATCGACGCGAGCCCGCCCGAGAGCGATGCCATCATGCCGCGGCGGATTTTCAGGTCACGCGCGTACCAGTTCGCGCACGAGCCGGAGTCGCTGGTCAGAATGACGTTATTGGGCAGGCGCGGCGACAGTTCCGTGAATGCGCGCTGTGGGTTCACGCCGTTGGTGGACGCCTGATGCGCGCGCTCGTCGAGCGTCTCCCACCAGCGCGAGGTCCAGCGCTCGATACGCGAGCGCCACGTCTGGCTGTCCTTTTCTTTCAGCAGCGGCAAAAGCGCACGCAACGTCTCCGCACTGTCGCCAACCAGATTGACGTCCATGGGATAGCGCAGGCTCAGCATGTCGGCCTTGATATCGATCTGCACGCCGCGCGCATCGCCCTCCTTCGGCAGAAACTCCGAGTAGGGGAAGCCTGAGCCGATCATCAGCAACGTATCGCACGACATCATCAGCTCGTAGCTCGGCTTGGTGCCAAGCAAGCCGATCGACCCCGTGACCCACGGCAGATCGTCGGGCAATGCGGCCTTGCCGAGCAAGGCTTTCGCGACACCTGCGCCGAGCCGGTTCGCGACCTCGATCACTTCGTCCGTTGCATGCAGGGCGCCCGCGCCCACCAGGATTGCGACCTTGCGGCCTTCGTTCAGCACGTCCGCGGCGCGTTGCAGATCTTCGTGCGCCGGCACGACTTTCGGCCGCGAGTATCCGACGCCCGAATGCGCCGTGCCGTGCTTGTGCGCAGGCGGCTCGTATTCGAGGTCTTGCAGGTCGTTCGGCAGGATAAGCGCGGTTACGCGCCGTTCGGCCAACGCGATGCGCACGGCGCGATCGACCATATGCCGCACTTGCGCAGGCACGCTCGCCTGCTGCACGTAGGAGCCCGCCACATCCTTGAACATCGCCGCGAGATCGACTTCCTGCTGATAATGCGAGCCGAGCGCCGCGCGCGCCTGCTGCCCGACTATCGCGAGCACAGGCATGTGATCCATTCGCGCGTCATAGAGTCCCGTAATCAGATGCGCGGCACCCGGGCCGGATGTGGCAATGCACACGCCCAGTTCGCCGGTAAATTTGGCGTGCGCGCTCGCCATGAACGCCGCCATTTCCTCATGACGTGCCTGCACGAATTCGATTTTTCCTTCCGCACGATTGAGGGCACCGAATACGCCATTGATGCCGTCACCTGGATAACCGTACATGCGCCTGATGCCCCATTGATGAAGCCGCTCGACGATAAAGTCGCCCACTGTCTTTGCCATGAAAGCCTCCTGCCGAAAAAAAGTCGTGCGATGTCGCTGGTCGCACATCGCGCCATCTGTCTTGACAGCAAGAGATGCACCGCGCCCAGCCGAAACCGTGCTGTAAGGCACAACCATTGCTGCCCCGTTAGTGGCGGTGAAGTCGTCTGATAGCCGCCGGTACGTTTGTTCGTACGTCGATGTGCGTTTGACAAGAGCGACAACCATGCACGACGTTGCACTTCCCACTGCGCCACCTTTCGCGACGGATCGCTCCGCGGCGGCCCCGATCACGCGCGTCATGGCGCACGCCTATACGATTCCGACCGATGCCCCCGAAGCAGACGGCACCTTCGAATGGCACTCCACAACACTGATCGTGACGGAGGTCGAAGCGGCTGGCGTAACGGGCCTCGGCTATACGTACAGCGATGCATGTGTCGCATCGCTGATTCGCCACTCGCTGACGGACACGTTGCTGGGTGAGGATGCGTCGCAGGTGCAGCGTCTGTGGCAGCGGATGCAGCGCCGCGTGCGCAATCTGGGCCGCGAAGGCATCGCGGGCACCGCTATTTCCGCACTCGACTGCGCGCTGTGGGATCTGCACGCCAAACGGCTCGATGTCCCGCTCGTCGCGCTGTTGGGTCAGGCGCGCGAGCGCGTGCCCGTCTACGGCAGCGGCGGCTTCACGACCTACACCGATACGCAGATGCGCGAGCAGTTGGGCCGATGGGTGCACGACGACGGATGCCGCTGGGTGAAGATCAAGGTCGGCAGCGAGCCGGAGCGCGACCCCGCGCGAGTGCAATGCGCGCGCGATGCGATCGGCGCCGCGAGCGGATTGTTCGTCGATGCAAACGGCGCATTCGACCGAAAGACGGCGCTGCGCTTCGCCGAGACGTTCGCGGAGCATGACGTGCAATGGTTCGAAGAGCCCGTCACCTCGGACGACCTTGCGGGCCTGTGCGCGATCCGCTCTGCCGCGCCCGCGCAGATGAACATCGCGGCGGGCGAATACGGTTATACGCTGGACTACTTCCGCCGAATGCTCGAAGCATCCGCCGTGGACGTGCTGCAAGCCGACGCCAGCCGGTGCGGCGGCATCACGGGTTTCATCCAGGCAGCGCATCTCGCGGCCGCATGCCATGTGCCGCTGTCCGCGCATTGCGCGCCGGCCTTGCATTTGCACGCGGCGGCCGCCGTGCCGGGCTTTTGCCACCAGGAATGGTTCCACGATCACGCGCGTATCGAAGCCATGTTGTTCGATGGCGCGCCGCGCGTGGATCACGGCAGCATTGCGCCCGATCTGTCTCGCGCCGGCTGCGGGCTCGAATTCAAACGCGACGATGCGCGCCGCTTCGCGGTCAGCGTGCCGTAAGCGCATTTTTGCTCGAAGCGAAAAGAAGACGATGAAGAGAACGACGCTCTATGTCCTCGGCGCGCTATGTGCCGCTTCAGGCGCCGCCGCGCTAGCGACGCGCAACGGCCGCGCTGCCGTGCGGCCACGCGCATTGGTGGCTGCCGCGCGGCGCGGCGCAGGCGGCGGGACGTCGCGTGTCCATATCGACGCCGCGCGGGGCTTCAACCACAGTTCCGCGCTGCTCGCGTTCTCGGCGCTCGCGGACAGCGCGATGGAGCACTATCGCGGTTCGTTCGACAACCCAGCGATGATCACGCCGCTCGTATCGGCGAGCGGCGCGCTGCTTGCCGGGCTGCACGGCGGCGCCGACCGGACGCAGGCAGCGCACGCGCTCAGGCATGCGGTGTATGTCGCGGCGGCGGCGGCAGGCGTCGCCGGTACGGCATTTCATCTCTACAACGTCACAAAGCGCCCGGGCGGATTCAGCTGGCACAACCTCTTTTACGGCGCCCCGCTCGGCGCGCCCATGTCGCTGCTGTTGTCGGGCGCGCTCGGCGCGGTCGGCGAGCAGTTGCGCAACCAGCCCGCCATCGATCCCCGCCTGTTCGGCATGCCCGCCGGGAAAGCACTTGCGCTAGCAGCGAGCGCCGGACTGCTGGGCACGGTGGGCGAAGTTGCGCTGCTGCATTTTCGCGGCGCGTTCCAGCATCGCGCGATGTACGCCCCCGTGACGATCCCGCCCCTCGCCGCTGCGATGCTCGTCCATGCCGCGTTATCGACGCCGCGCGAGCGCTGGTTCACGCGCCTCTGGCTGCGCGTCACGGCAGCGCTGGGTCTCGTCGGCACGCTGTTTCATGCGCGAGGAATCGCGCGCAGTCAGGGCGGCTGGCGCAACTGGTCGCAAAACCTGTTAGGCGGTCCGCCCTTGCCCGCGCCGCCCAGCTTCACCGCACTCGCGCTTGCCGGTCTTGCGGCCTTGCGCATGAGGGAGACCGAACATGAATGACGCGCGCCGCCGTCCCGCCTATCCCGCTTATCCTGGTTACGACGTGCTCGACAAACGCAACTCGCCTTCTTGGGACGATGCGACACGCGCCGTCATCGACGAGCGCATCGGCACCGCCGATCAACCGGCATGGTGCAATCCCGATCAATGGCGGACGTTGCGCGCGCTATGCGCGGTGGTCGTCCCTCAGCCGGACGAGCGTCCGCGTGTGCCGCTCGCCGCGCTGGTCGATCGCAAGATCGCATCGGACAAGCGCGACGGCTATCGCAACGCGCGTCTGCCCCGCCTGCAGGACGCATGGCGCATCGGTCTCGCCGCACTCGATGACGAAAGCCGTCGACGGCATCGCGCCGCCTTCGCGGACCTCGACGAAGCGGCGCGTATCGGCATGATCCAGGCGCTGGAGCATGGCACGCTGACGGGCGATGCATGGCAGGACATGCCGTCGAAGCTGTTCTTCAAGGAACGCGTCCTGCACGATATCTGCACGACGTATTACTCGCATCCGTCGACGTGGAGCCAGATCGGCTTTGGCGGACCTGCCAATCCGCGCGGCTATGTGCGGATGGTTTTCAACCGCCGCGACCCGTGGGAGGCCGCTGAAGCGTCGCCGGGCGACGACGCGCATGCGGCACGGGAGAACGGCCGTGCTCGATGACGCGCTTCGCCATCCGCGTGGCAAGGACGGCCGCGCGCCTGACGTCTTCACGCGCGGCGGCTGGCTGCCGATGCGCGAGTATCCGCAGCATGAAGAAGTCGATTTCGTGATCGTCGGCACGGGTGCGGGCGGCGGCACGCTCGCATGCCGTCTCGCGGAAAAGGGCTTCAAGGTCGTCGCGCTCGACGCGGGCGCCTGGTGGAGACCGCTGGAAGAATTCGCCTCCGACGAGGCGCATCAGTCGAAGCTGTACTGGACCGACGAGCGCATCGTCGACGGCGATGATCCGCTCGTGCTCGGTGCGAACAATAGCGGCAAGGCAGTCGGCGGCAGCACCGTGCACTTCGCGATGGTGTCGCTGCGCTTCAGGCCCGAGTGGTTCAAGTCGCGCTCGCTGCTCGGTTATGGCGCGGACTGGCCGCTCGACTGGCGCGAGATGTGGCGTTATTACACCTACGTCGAAGATGCGCTCAAGATTTCGGGCCCCGTCCGCTATCCGTGGGGGCCGAAGCGCCCGCGCTATCCGTATCGCGCGCATGAGATGAACGCGGCTGCCCTCGTGCTCGCAAAAGGCGCGGAAGCCCTGGGCATCGGCTGGAGCCCGACGCCGCTCGCCACCGTGTCGGCACCGCGTGGCAAGGCGCATCCCTGCGTCTATCGCGGCTTCTGCGTATCGGGCTGCGCGACCAATGCCAAACAGAGCGCGCTCGTCACATGGATTCCGCGCGCCGTGCAGGCGGGCGCCGAGATTCGCGATCTTTCGATGGCCGGCCGCATCGATGTGAATCAGTCCGGCCGCGCAACGGGCGTCGAATACTTGCGCGAAGGGCGCTGGCAGTTTCAGCGCGCGCGTCATGTCGTGGTCGCCGGGTATGCAATCGAAACGCCGCGCCTGCTTTTGATGTCGGCCAACAGCCGGTTTCCGGAGGGTCTCGCAAACAGTTCGGGGCTGGTCGGCAGGAACCTGATGGTTCAGTCGAACCAGGCCGTATGGGGTGTGCTGGACGACGAGATCCGCTGGTACAAGGGGCCGCCTTCCCTCTCCATCACCGAGCACTGGAATTACACCGACACCGGCAAGGATTTCTTCGGCGGCTATGCCTACATGAGCCAGGGCCCGCTGCCCGTGGTCTGGGCGCAGACGCAGTTGGGCCGCGGTCTGTGGGGCCAGCCGCTGCTCGACGAAATGCAGATGTACAACCATCAGGCCGGTCTGAAGATCGTCGGCGAAACGCTGCCTCAGGAACGCAACCGCGTCACGCTTGCCGATGAAAAAGACCAGTACGGTCTGCCCATTGCGCGCGTCACATGGAGCTATTGCGACAACGACCGCCGGCTGATTGCCCATGCGCTCGGCTTCATGACACAAGCCCTCGAAGCGGCCGGCGCGCGACAGATCTGGGCGCAACATGACGATACCTGTCATCTGAACGGAACGGCGCGCATGGGCGACGATCGTGCCGTCAGTGTCGTCAACGCGGATTGCCGCAGCTGGGACATACCGAACCTGTGGATCTGCGACGGGTCCGTGTTTCCTACCGTGGGCGGCGTCAATCCGTCGCTGACCATCCAGGCGATTGCGTGCCGCACCGCGGACAGAATCGAAACGCTCGCCGCGCGCGGCGAGTTGTCGTGATGGATCGCGAGGGTCGGCGCACCGGATAGCGAGGAGGTGAATCGTGAACAGAATGCGCACACCGAGGATCGTGGCAATCACGGGCGCGACGGCGGGCGTGGGCCGCGCTGCCGCACTCGAATTCGCGCGGCACGGCGCCGACGTCGCGCTGCTCGCGCGCGATGCCGGCCCGCTTCACGAAACGGCTCAGGAAGTGCGCGCGGCGGGCGTGCGCGTGCTGTCCATTCCCGTCGACGTGAGCGACGCGCAGGCCGTGGAAGCCGCCGCCGCGTCGATCGAATCGCGGCTCGGCCCGATCGACGTGTGGGTCAACAACGCGATGGTGACGGCCTTTGCACCCGTCGATGCCATCTCGCACAACGACTTTGCGCGCATCACCGATGTGACGTATCACGGCTTCGTGTGGGGCACGATGGCCGCGCTGAAACGGATGATGACGCGCGATCGCGGCGTGATCGTGCAGGTCGGCTCCGCGCTCGCCTATCGCTCGATTCCACTGCAATCCGCGTACTGTGGCGCCAAGCACGCAATACGCGGATTCACCGACGCATTGCGCTGCGAATTGCATCAGCGCAAGAGCCGCGTGCACGTGACGATGGTGCAGATGCCCGCACTCAATACGCCGCAGTTCGAATGGGCAGAGAACCAGATGCCGCATGCGCCGCGCCCGGTCGCGCCGATCTTCCAGCCGGAAGTCGCGGCGCGCGCCATCTATTGGGCCGCGACGCACGGGCGCCGCGAAGTGTGGGTCGGCGCTTCGTCGATCAAGGCGATCGTCGCGAACCAGTGGATACCTGGCTTGCTCGACCGCTATCTGGGGCGCACAGGCGTCGACGCGCAGCAGGACGCGAAGATCGCCAGCACCACGCGACCGTCGAACCTGTGGAAGCCGGTGCACGGACTGCATCGCGTGCATGGGCGCTTCGATTCCGAAGCGTCATCGTCGAGCCCCGCGCTCTGGCTCGACACGCATCGCAAACTCGCACTCCTGGGCGTTGCCGCGCTCACGACGCTTTGCGTCGGCCTCATTCGCCGGCGTAGCTGAGCACGCCCGCGCGTCTTGGGGATGCGCGCAAACGCATGAACGTCATGCGCGACATACGCGACATACGCGCCGCGAAACGAAACGCCGCTGATTGACGTCGACGTGTAACCGACGCCGCCCGACCGACGAACTAACCGACTCGCCCACTACCGTTCGCCGCGCCTGCCTATGTCCGTTCACTTTTCATGCACCCTGTGCGGCCGTTGCTGTCATGATCTGCGCCTGCCGCTGTCCGTCGATGAAGCGCTCAAATGGATCGCGCGCGGCGGCAACGTGCAGCTGTTTTGCGATGCAATCGTCTGGCCGCAAGAGCCGCCCCCAGGCGACGCGCTCGCTCGGCACCGGCGCCGCCGCTCGTTCGCTGCGCACAGCGGCACGTTGCCTGTGCGCGTCACGGTGACGCTGGTCGCCGTATTCGAGGGCGCGTGCCCGAACCTGCGCCCCGACATGACTTGCGGCGCGTACGAGCAGCGTCCGCGCGTGTGCCGCATCTATCCCGCCGAGGTCAATCCGTTCCTGCCGCTCGATCCCGCCGCGAAGGCCTGTCCTGCCGATGCGTGGTCCGACGCCGGTCCGCTGCTGATGCACGCGGGCCAGATCGTGAATGCCGACACAGCGGCGCTCGTCGCGCAGTCGCGCGAGTCTGACGAGCGCGACCGTTTCGCCAAGGCTCGCTTGTGCGCGCTGCTCGGGTACGACACCGCCGCCCTCGCCAACGAGGGTTTCGCTGTCTACGCGCCGCAGCGCCAGCGCCTTGAAGCAGCACTGCGAGCAGCACTGCAAGCGGCGCGGCAATCGGGGGCGCCGCCCGATAACCGGGAGCCCGGCTCATCGCATGCCTGGCGCTTCATGACAAACCGTTCGACGACGCTCGCGACGCTGCGCTCGATCGGCGCAATCGCCCAACTGTCCGAGCAACCGCCAGGCGCCGCGCAAGCCCTGACATATTTGGGCTTCTTCGACAGCGATGTCGACAGCGATCGACGGGATTCACCCGACACGCCGGAAACGTATCGACTGTAACCAGCGCGTGACGGCGAGCGAATTACCGTTAACGCCTTCATCTGGAGTCAGGACATGCTGGCCCGTTTTCTCACTGCCACCTGCGCCGCCGCTGCGGCGCTGTTCGCTTCGCATGCGTTCGCTGCTGCGCCGCGTCCCGTCGTCGTCGAACTATTCACATCGCAGGGTTGTTCGTCGTGCCCGCCGGCCGATCGCTTTCTCTCCGAATTGAGCGACACACGCGCCGATGTGCTGCCGCTGGCGTTCCACGTCACCTACTGGAATCAGCTCGGCTGGAAAGATCCGTTTTCGTTCGACGACGCCGATGCGCGCCAGGCCCAGTACGCCCAGCGGTTTCGCGGCTTCGAATACACGCCGCAGATGGTGATCGACGGCAAGGCCGAGGTGGTGGGCTCGAATCGCGCGGCTGCGGGCATGGCCATCGATCACGCAAAGTCCCTGGATGTGACGGCCGCGACCGTGAGCGCCACGCGCGCGGGCGGCGGCGTTTCCGTGTCCATCGGTCCGGGCACGGGGCGCGCGCGCGTGCTGCTGGTAGGCTACGACGCGCGCCACGTGACGCCGATCGGGCGCGGCGAGAACGCGGGGCATACGCTGACCGAATCGAATGTCGTGCGGGGGTTTGCGCCAATCGGCGAATGGTCCGGCACGGCGCTGACGCTGCATGCGGGCGCCGTGGCGGGTGAGCATCTCGCCGTACTTCTCGAAGCCGCGGATGGCGCGATTGTCGGTGCCGCACGCGTTGCCGATGCAGCCGAGGCGCCTGCGCAATAAGCGACGGGCGTGGTTGCCTCGGGTTGCCCTTCGCTGTCCGTCTCTCAGGCGCCCGCATGCTGCGCGGGCGCGATGTTCTGGTTCAGGCGCAACAGGTTGGCGGGGTCATACTTTGCCTTGATGGCAGCGAGCCGCGTGAGCTTGGCGCCATACGCTGCCTGCAATCCCGCCTCGCCCTCGTCGCCGCCCAGGTAGTTGACGTACGCACCCGGCGCTCGATAGGGGCCAAGCGCCTCTAGCAATTCGCGCGTCCACGCGATATTGCGTTCGCTGTGCTGCGCATCCGACCACGCAGACGTCACCACGATATTCCACGGCCAATCGCGATGGCCGAACGCGGTCGCCGATTCGGCAACGCGGCTCCACGCGCTGTTCCCATAGTTCTCCAGCACAATCACCGTTTGCCGCGAGGGGACACGCGCAAAACGATCGACCACGATGTCGATGGCCGCGTCGTCGAGCGACGTGAGATAGCTCGATTTCCAGTAGCTGTGCAGGCCCGGCGGCCAGAGAAAGTCCGCCATGCGTTGCGCCTCGTTGTACGGCGTGGGTGCGAACTTGTCGACGAGGGGCGGCCCGTATTCGCGCAATGCCTGTAGCGCTCGCTCGCCGTCTTCCAGTGGACCGGCGTAGACGCCGCCGAGTCCCGCAACGGGCGCGCCGCGCATCGGCTCGGGCAGCGAAGGATCGTCGGGCATGTGAAACAGAAGCGCGCCTAGCGTCGATTCCTCCCGTGCCTCCCGTTCGAGATCCCGCCATTTGCGGATCGCGCCCGACGCCGCATGAGCGGGATGAAGCACGATGCCCGCAAGCACGGTCCCGCCCTCATGTATGTCGAATTCGAACGATGTCACCACGCCGAAGTTGCCTCCGCCGCCGCGTATCGCCCAGAACAAATCCTCGTTTGCGTGGCTGCTGGCCGTCACGTTGCGACCGTCGGGGAGCACGATCTCCGCGCTCCGGAGATTGTCCAGCGCGAGTCCGTGCTTGCGGACCAGCCAGCCAAGCCCGCCGCCCAGCGTCAGTCCCGCCACGCCCGTAATCGACACGAAACCGCCCGTGGCCGCGAGCCCATACGGCTGGAGTGCATCGTTCACTTCACCCCAGTTGCAGCCGCTTTCCACACGCACGGTGCGAGCCGACGGATCGACGGTAATGCCCTTCATCGGCGACAGATCGATCACGACGCCGCCGTCGCAAACGGCATATCCGGCGACGCTGTGACCGGTGCTGCGCACAGCAAGCGGCAGATCGCGGCTTCTTGCGAGCGCCACGATGATCGCCACGTCGTCGGCATCGAGACAGCGCGCAATCAGGAGGGGACGCCGGTCGATCGACGCATTGAAGACGGCCCGCGCCTCGTCGTAGTTCTGATCGCCGGATTGAATGAGTTCTCCCCGGAAACCAGATTGACGAACTTCGGAAGCATCGATCATTGCGCTCTCCTTCTCTGACGCTGCCCGTCCATCGGTACGCCTATGCGCCGATGTTTATTTGAAACGTTTTACGAATGCGTGCATGGTCCGTAAGGGCCGAAGGTCCGCGATAAAGCGGTGAAGGGCCACGCTTTGCTGATAGGCGGATCAGGTCGTCGGAATGTTCGGTACAGGCAAGGGCCATCAGGCGACGTGATCGCGCCGCTTACGACGTGCAAGTCGTCGCCCGGGTCCGACACGGCCAGCTTAACTTTAGGAAAATGTAATCTGCATATCAAGGTGAACGGCAGGAATGGCCACTCGCGCTGACGATCGCCTCGACGCGTCGTGATTGCTCCACTGCAGGTCTGCGCAAGCGCTCGATTACAGTTTCAACGCGCCGACGCTCGCGGCGCGCAGCCGCTCGATGTCCAGAATCTGAATTTCGCCGAATTTCAGACTGACGATCTGCTGGCTCTCGAGGCTCTTGAGCAACTGGTTCGTGGTTTGCCGCGACAGCGACACCATCGACGCCAGACTATCCTGCGAGAGCCGGATCGTGCTCCGCACGGCATTGAGGCCGTCATATCCTTCGGCGATCAGGAGCAGACGGCTTGCCACACGCTGCGCGGCAGGCTGCAGCGTCAGCGACTCAGTGCTCTTGAACGAAATGCGCAGGCGCTGCGCCATCAACAGCGCGAAATCCCGCCAGTAGCGCGGCGTGGCGTCGAGCAGGCTTTGCAGCGCCGCTTCCGGCACGTGCAGGCAAAACGCCCGGCTCACGGCGATCACGTCATGTGGACGCGGCAGCCCGTCGAACAGCGAGATCTCGCCGATCCACGCTGTCGGGCCCAGCACGGCGACCAGTGATTCCCTGCCGTCGACGCCGACCGTGCCGATCGACAGCGCGCCTTCGAGCACGGCATACAAGCCGTAAGAACGGTCGCCGCGCCGATACAGAACCTGCCCTTTTTCCAGCCGCAGCAGCGTTGCGTGGCTCGTCAGATAGTCTTGCAACTCGACGGGCAGGCCGCGAAACCAGGGCGTCGATTCGAGTTGCGGACGATAGCGAAGCAGCCTGGGATCCATAGCAGGTCGACGTGTCGGCTAGGCGACAGATTTTACGCGCGATTGCCGACATCATGCCGTCACGGGCTTCGCTGACGGCGCGGTTTGCGCGCCACCGGATGAAACCGCTTGTACGTTGTCTATACCTGTACTTGTCTCCCCTGGAAGCAGCACCTGCAGACCGCACGAACCCTCGAACAAGGAGTGTCGACATGGCTTCGTCTGAAATCAGCCTGAAGCAGGCAGTGTCCCCCGCCGAATGGGACGCGCGCGTCAATCTTGCGGCGGCGTATCGGCTTGTCGCGTTGTTCGGCTGGGACGATCTCGTGTTCACGCATATTTCCGCGCGCGTGCCCGGCCCCGAGCATCACTTCCTGATTAACCCGTACGGGATGATGTTCGACGAGATCACGGCGTCGTCGCTCGTCAAGATCGATCTCGACGGACGCAAGGTGTCCGATTCGCCCTACGAAGTGAATCCCGCCGGCTTCACCATCCACAGCGCGATTCATGCGGCGCGCGAAGATGCGCTGTGCGTGATGCACACGCATTCGGTCAACGGCGCCGCTGTGTCGGCGCAGGAAGCAGGCTTGCTGCCGCTGTCGCAGCAATCGCTCATCGTGCTGGCGTCGCTCGGGTATCACGATTACGAAGGCATCGCGCTCAACGAGGACGAAAAGCCCCGGCTCGTGCGCGACCTTGGCAGCCGTACCCACCTGATGCTGCGCAACCACGGCCTGCTGACCGTCGGCGCAACGCCCGCCGACGCCTTCGTCGCGATGTACTTCTTTGAAGTCTCGTGCATGATCCAGGTTCGCGCGCAGGCAGGCGGCGGGAAGCTGCTGCCCGTCGCGCAGCCGATCCTCGACGGTATCCGGCAACAGGCGAAAGAAGCAATGCGCGGCGCGAGCCCCGGACAACTCGTGTGGCCGGGGCTGCTGCGGCGGCTCGACCGGCGCAACCCCGGCTATGCGGACTGACGCATCGTCATTCGAAGGACCGATGCGGGAACCGGGCAGCATACCTCTCATGGGCCGCGCTTGCTGCCCAGCGCATCGACGGTACGGCACGCGGCCCGATCAGGACATGGCATGGCGAAAATCTGTATCTATGGCGCGGGTTCCATTGGCTGCTACGTCGGCGGGCGGTTGCTCGCTGGCGGCAGCGACGTCACCTTCATCGCGCGCGAACGCATCGGCAACCAGTTGCGCGAGCATGGGCTGACACTGTCGCAGTTCGGCGAGCGGCGCTGGTCGGTGCCGCGTGAGCGCATCGATGTGTCGAGCGACTGCGCGGCAGCCGCCGCCGCCGATCTCGTACTTGTCACCGTGAAGTCCGCGGCGACGCCGACGGTCGCGGCGGAACTGGCAGGCGTGTTGCGCGCTGGCACCGTCGTGGTGAGTTTCCAGAACGGCCTCGGCAACGCCGACGTGCTGCGCGCCGCGTTGCCGGACCAGACGGTGCTCGAAGGCATGGTGCCGTTCAACGTCGTCGAACGCGGCCCGGGCGCTTATCACCAGGGGTCGGGCGGCGAACTGCAGGTCCGGCGCGCGCCCGGCATCCAGCCATTTGTCGACGACTTCGCGAAGGCGGGGCTGCCGCTGCAACAGCACGCCGACATGCTGCCCGTGCAATGGGCCAAGCTGCTGCTCAACCTGAACAACGCGGTGAATGCATTGTCGAACCGGCCGCTAAAAGACGAGCTTTCGCAGCGCGCGTATCGCCGCTGCCTCGGCATGGCGCAAACGGAGACGCTCGCGCTGCTCGCGCGGGCCGGCATTCGGCCAGCGCGTCTGACGCCCATTCCGCCCGCCTGGATGCCGCGCTTTCTCGGCTTGCCCGATGCATGGTTCGCGCGTCTTGCACGCGCGATGCTGACGATCGATCCGCTCGCGCGCTCGTCGATGTCCGACGATCTCGAGGCGCGACGCGCAACGGAAGTCGACTGGATCAACGGCGAAGTGGTCAAGCTCGCTGACCGCCTTGGACTCGCCGCGCCCGTGAACGCGCGCCTGTGCCAACTGGTACATGAAGCGGAGCACCAGGAAGCGCGTGCGTCGTGGACGGGCGACGCGTTGTTGGCCGAGTTGCGCGCTGCGTCGCAGGGCCCTTCCACACGGAGCCAACGCCTGCCCGCATAGCGATGAGCGGGCGCGCTTGCCCAGCGCGCCGCCCCATACCGACGTCGCGCGTTGCTTTCTTCGATAATGGCGCATGCTTAGGCGCGCGTCGGCGCGTTCGATCGTCACGGGAGGTCTCATGCATCTCGCGGGCACCATACTTCCGATCTTCGCGATCATTCTGGCGGGATGGATTGCCGGTGCCTCCGGCTACATGCCGCGCGATCTGGCGGGACCGCTGATGCGCTTCGCCTACTACATCGCGATGCCGGCGCTCGTGTTTCTGACCATCGCGGCCGAGACGCTCCACTCGCTTCTCGACTGGCGCTTCGTCGCCGCGTTCGGCGGCGGCTCCATGGTGTGCTTCGCGGCCGTGATGATGTTCGAGCGCGTCGCGGGCGGCGCGAGCTTGCGAAAAAGCGCAATGCTGGGCGCCGCCGTTTCGATGACCAACACCGGCTTCGTCGCGCTGCCGATCCTGAAATCGCTGTTCGGCCAGCCCGGCGTGCTCGCTGCCGCCATCGCGACGATCTTCGTCGGCGCGATCATCTTCCCCGTGCTGGTCGTGCTCCTCGAAATCGACCGGCCCGATGCCCAGCACAACCTGCGCGGAGCCGCGCTGGTGCGGCAGATCGCGACCAACCCCGTCATTCTCGCCACCCTCTGCGGACTGGTCTGGTCGATTGTCGGCGTGCCGTTGCCCAGGCCCGTCGGGTCGTTTCTGACGATCCTCGGCGAAGCGTTGACGCCTTGCGCGCTGTTCGCGATCGGCCTCGATCTGACGCTCGGCGAACTGCGCCAGCGGCTCAGACTCTACGCGCTGCTCACGGTGCTCAAGCTGGCCATCGTGCCGCTCGTCGTCTACGCGCTGTGCGTCGCGGCGCAACTCGACCGGACGGCAACCGTCGCGGCCGTCGTCTGCGCGGCCGTGCCGACCGCGAAGAGCGCCTACGTGCTCGCCGCGGAATACGACGTCGAGAAAACAGTGGTGAGCGGCGTCATCTCGATGACCACGTTGTTGTCGGTGTTCACGCTGCTCGCGTGGCTGCGTATCGTCTGACGCGGTCTCGCGGCCGCCTCAAGGTCTGAGGTCTGAGGTCTGAGGTCTCAGGTCTCAGGTCTCAGGTCTCAGGTCTCAGGTCTCAGGTCTCACGTTCTCCAGGGTTGTCCCCGCACAATTCGCGTTGCCGCGCGAAGCCGTCGCGCGTCCTCACCCAGCGCTAATTTTCCCGTCCGATCATGCACGCAGACGCAACGGCCGAAGCGAAAGCGCCCGACCGCTGCCTCGATCGGTATGACAAAAGGAACCTGGAGACATCCCATGAGCACTCTCGCTGACAGCCGTGTCCTCGCACCCTCGCGGTCCAAACGTTACGGCCTGTTCGTCTGCCTGATGGCAGCGCTTGCCGGCCTGCTGTTCGGCCTCGACATCGGTGTGATTTCGGGCGCGCTGCCTTTCATCGCCAAGCACTTCGTCCTGAACGACCGCGCGCAGGAATGGATCGTCAGCTCGATGATGGTCGGCGCGGCGCTCGGCGCATTGGGCGCGAGCTGGCTCTCGTGGCGGCTCGGACGGCGCCATGCGCTGGCGCTCGCGGCGATGTTTTTCATCGCCGGGTCGCTGTGGTCGGGGTTCGCGGGCAGCCCGGCGCAACTGATCGAGGCGCGTCTGCTGCTCGGTCTCGCTGTCGGCATGGCGTCGTTCACGGCGCCGCTGTACCTGTCGGAAGTCGCGCCGCGGCAGGTGCGCGGGGCCATGATCTCGACCTATCAGCTGATGATTACCGTCGGCATTCTCGCTGCGTTCCTGTCGAACATCGGACTGTCCTACGTGTCCGACTGGCGCTGGATGCTGGGCATCATCGCCGTCCCCGCCGCGATCTTCCTGGCAGGCGTGCTCGCCCTGCCCGACAGCCCGCGCTGGCTGCTGCAGAAAAACCGCGCCGCCGAAGCGCGCGCCGTGCTGCAGCGCCTGTACGGCAATCCCGCCGATGTTCAAGCAGAACTCGATCAGGTCAACGACGACAACACGCGTCCCCAGCGCGGATGGAGCCTGCTGCGCGCGAATCCGAACTTCCGCCGCTCGGTGCTGCTCGGCATCGTGCTGCAGGTTTTCCAGCAACTCACGGGCATCAACGTCGTGATGTACTACGCGCCGCGCATCTTCCAGCTGGCGGGCTTCGGTACCCATGAGCAGCAACTCTGGGCGACGGTCATCGTCGGTCTGGTCAACGTCGTGGCGACGTTCGGCGCCATTGCCTTCGTCGATCGCTGGGGCCGCAAGCCGATTCTCTACGCGGGTTGCGCCATCATGGCATTCGGCATGTGCGCGCTCGGGTTTCTGCTGCATGCCGGCGTGGCGAGCGTCGCGGCGCAGAGCCTGGCCGTCGCGTCGCTGCTGCTTTTCATCGCGGGCTTCGCGATGTCCGCGGGGCCGCTCGTCTGGATTCTTTGCTCGGAGATCCAGCCGCAGCAGGGACGCGACTTCGGCATCGCTGTCTCGACGCTGGTCAACTGGGTGGCGAACATGGCCGTCGCGGCCACGTTTCTCAGCTTGCTGTCGACGGCTGGCGAAGCGAACACCTTCGTGCTGTACGCGATCCTCAACGTGATCTTCGCGATCGTCGTGTACTTCTATGTCCCCGAGACGCGCGGCGTCTCGCTCGAAAAGCTCGGCAACGACCTGATGTCCGGCAAGCGCCTGCGCGATCTAGGCAAGGGAAACTAGCGATCGCTTCGCGTCCAAACGCACGACGCCTTCGACGACCGGGCGGCCCCATCGCGGGCCGCCCGCGCTTTGCTGCGCGGCATCGCAGTCATGCCGCCGCGCTCGCCCCGCCACGCAGCGCGATTCGTCACGGCGGCGAGCCTTGCGCGCGGGCGTGTCGCAACGAAGGCGAATACTTCAACATGCCGATGCAGACGTCCGTCAGAAATTCGGCATCGCGCGGCAGCATGATCGAATCCTGTTCGAGCAGCCAGTCCCGCAGCACGCCGCCAAGAAAGGCATGCACCACGCTCGATGCGCGCGCGGTATCGAGATTGCCGGGCAGTTGTCCCTTGTCGATTGCATTGCGCAGCCCGAGTTCGAGATACTTCCTGCCGTTGCGCGCCGCGTCGTGCTGCCGCTCCAGCACCAGCTCCATCTCTTTCGTGTTTTCGCACTTCGTGAACAGCACTTCGAACACGCGGCGGCTGTGCGGCTCGACCACGACCTTGCCGAGAACGTACAACAGCAGCTGCCGTATGCGGCCGAGCGGGTTCTGTTCCGCGGCATCGACGGTCGCCGCGACGAGCAGCTCCATCGGCAGCATCACGCGGCTCGTCAGCGCGACGAACAGGTCGCTCTTGTTGCGAAAGTGCCCGTAGATCGCGCCGCGCGTGCACCCCGCGTGCAGCGCGATCTCCTCCAGCGACGTGCGCGACACGCCATGCTCCGCGAACAGCCGCTCGGCCGCGTCGAGAATCTGGTCGCGCGTTTCGCGCGCCTGCTGCCGGGTCCGTCTCATCGGTACTTGCACCGTTCGAGAGTCGCTCAAGAGCGCCGCGCACGCGGCGTGCGTGCATCCGTCACGCGGGCGCGCCTGCACCTGGCGTCCCGTCGCGCGGCGGGCCATCGTCCGGCGCGGCACCGCCCTGATCGCCCGCAGTTCCGCTGCCGCCGCCATCGCCGTCGTGCCCGTCGCCGTGATGCGGCATCTTGTGCGACACCTCGTCGAGCTTGTCGCCGAGCAGCCGCCGCACGACCACATAGAACACGGGGATCAGCAGCAAGCCGAGAAAGGTCGCGAACAGCATGCCGCCGATCACGCCCGTGCCGATCTCGTGGCGCGACGCGGCGCCCGCGCCCGATGAAATCACGAGCGGAAACACGCCGAGAATGAACGCCATCGATGTCATCAGGATCGGCCGCAGCCGCAGGCGCGCCGCCGTCAGCACAGCGTCGCGCAGCGTCATGCCGTTCTGCTGACCTTCCACGGCGAACTCGACGATCAGGATTGCGTTCTTCGCCGCGAGGCCGATCACCGTCACGAGCCCGATCTTGAAGTAGATGTCGTTCGGCACGCCGAAGCTCAGGCAGAACGCGAGCATGCCGAGCAGGCCGAGCGGCACGACGAGCAGCACCGACACGGGAATCGACCAGCTTTCGTACAGCGCCGCGAGACACAGGAACACCACTACGATCGACAGCGCCATCAGCGTCGTCGCCGATGAGCCGGACAACAGCTCCTGGTACGACTGCCCCGTCCAGTCAGCCGCAAAGCCGCGCGGCAACTGGTGATTGACGATGTTGTTCAGCGTGTCGATGGCTTGCCCCGTCGAGTAGCCGGGCGCGGAGTTGCCGACGATCTCGATCGACGAATAGCCGTTGTAGCGTGGCAGCACCGTCGGCCCGAATGCCCACTTCGCGTTCACGACGCTCGAAAGCGGCACCATGTTATAAGGCGCGATCGACGTGTTGGCGGGCGACGGGTCGACCGCCGTCACGAAGCCATTCGACCCGACCGCCGTGCCCGTCGTGCTCTTGCCGGCCGACGTGCTGTTCGCCGGGAACAGGCTCGGCGTATAGAGATGCTGGAACGCATCGAGCGACATGCGAAACGGCGCGTCCGCCTGGATATAGACCCGCTTCACGCGTCCGCCATAAGTGAACTGGTCGATGTAGAACGGCGCCAGCTCCATCTCGAGCGTCTGGTATACATCCGTCAGCGACAGCCCCATTGCCTGAGCCTGCGTGCGGTCCACGGCGATCTCCAGTTGCGGCGAATTCGGCAGCGAGTTGGGCCGGATGCCGAACAGCACGGGGCTCTTCGACGCGCTCGCCAGCAACGTGCGCTGCGCCTCGCCGAGTTCCGCACGCGACTGTCCCGCGCGCGCCTGCAGATACATGTCGACGCCGCCGAACTGGCTCAGGCCGCGAATGGTCGGCAGGTTCACCACGAAGATCTGCGCATCGGTGATCGACGACAGGATGCGGTTCATCTGCGGAATCAGCTTCATCGCCGTCTGCGAGCGCCTGTCCCAGTCCGATAGCTTGATGAACGACATGCCGACGTTCTCGCTCGTGCCGACAAAACTGAAGCCCTCCGGCTGGAAGATGCCCACGATGTCCTTGCCGAGCGGGCTGTTGGTGAGCTTGTCGCGCAACTCGCCCATTACGTGATTGGTGCGCTCGAGCGTCGAGCCGGGCGGCAGGTTGACGAGCGCGAGCGCGAAGCCCTGATCTTCATCGGGCACGAAACTGGTCGGCAGGCGCGTGTACAGAAACCCCGTGAGTATCACGACGACCACGAACACCGCCATCCAGCGCGGCGCGTGACGCACGGCCTTGCCCGCGTGACTGAGGTAATGAGTCGTCGTCCACTCGAAGGTCCGGTCGAACCAGCGATAGAACGCATTCTTCTTCACCTGATGCTCGGGCCTGAGAATGGCCGCGCACAGCGACGGCGTGAACGACATCGCCAGAAACGCGGAGAAGCCCATCGACACCGCGATCGTCAGCGCGAACTGCGCGTAGATGATGCCTGTCGCGCCGGGCTGCAGCGCGGACGGCACGAACACCGCGGACAGCACCACCGTGATGGCGACGATGGCGCCCGTGATCTGCTTCATCGCCTTGCGCGTCGCCTCGCGCGGGCTTAGATGTTCCTCCGTCATGATGCGCTCGACGTTCTCGATCACGACGATGGCATCGTCCACCACGATGCCGATCGCGAGCACCATGCCGAACAGCGTCAACTGGTTGAGCGTGTAGTGCAGGGCCGCGAGGCCGATGAACGTGCCGAGCAGCGCGACGGGAATCACGAGCGTGGGAATGATCGTCGCGCGCAGGTTCTGCAGAAAGACCAGCATCACGAAGAACACCAGCAGGATGGCTTCGATCAGCGTGCGGATCACATCCGTGATCGACGCGGTGATGAACGGCGTGGTGTCGTACGGCACGCTCCACGAGACGCCCTCCGGCAGATCGCGCGCGAGCGTGTCCATCGTCGCCTTCACGGCTTTCTCGACCGTCAGCGCATTCGCGCCCGGCAGCAGGAACACGGCCATGCCGCCGGCGGGCTTGCCATTGTACCTGGGCGCCTGCCCGTAAGTCTGCGAGCCGAACGAGACGCGCGCCACGTCGCTCAGCCTGACCGTGGTGCCGTTGTTGTTCGACATGACGATGATGTCGCGGAACTGCTGCAACGAAGAAAACAGGCGGTCGCCCGACACGGTCGCGGTGAACACCTGCCCCTTCACGGCGGGATCGGCCCCGAGCGAGCCCGCCGCGAACTGCGCGTTCTGTCCGTTGACCGCGTTGAGCACCTGAGTGGTCGACAGCCCGTAACTCTGCAGCTTGTCGGGGTCGAGCCAGATACGCATCGCGTATTCCGAGCCCAGCAGCGTCGTATTGCCGACGCCCGTCACGCGGCCGATCACCGGTTGAATCTGCGACGCGAGAATGTCGGACAGACGCCCCGCATCGATCGCCGGATTGTTCGACTGCAACGCGATGAACAGCAGAATGTCCGGGCTCGACTTCGCGACGATCACGCCTTGCTGCGTGACCTGCGAAGGCAGCAGCGGCTCCGCGAGCGTGACCTTGTTCTGCACCTGCACCTGCGCGATGTCGGGGTTCGTGCCCGTCGCGAACGTCAGGATGATCTGCGTCTGGCCGTTCGAACTCGACGTCGAGCTGAAGTACAGCAGGTTGTCGATGCCCGTCAGTTGCTGCTCGATCACCTGCGTCACCGTCGATTCCATCGTCTGGGCACTCGCGCCCGGATACTGCGCGGTGACGGTGACCTGCGGCGGCGCGATGTCGGGATACGAATCGATACCCATGGTGCGCACCGCGATACTGCCGAACAGCGAAATCAGAATGGCGATGACCCACGCAAAGACGGGACGGTCGATAAAGAAACTCGGCATGGACGGCCTCCTACTTCGCCGCGCCGGCCGAAGCCGGTGCAGCCGGAGATGCCGATGCCGACGATGCAGCAGCCGTCGCAGCAGCGGACGACGCGGGCGACCCTGCAGCAGGCGACTGCCACGCAACCGTCTTGACGGACGCGCCTTCGTGCGCGACCTGCACGCCTGTCACGATGATCTCGTCGCCGTCGTTCAGCCCCTTCGTGACGATCCAGTCGGCGCCGCGGCTGTCGGTGGTCTCGACGTCCCTGCGCGCCACCTTGCTGTCCGCGCCGACCGTCAGCACGTAGCCGCCCGTCGTATCGCGCAGCAAGGCCTGCTGCGGAACGAGAAACACGTTGTTCTGCCGCCCGAAGTCGACCGTCAGCGAGACGAACATGCCGGGCAAGAGGCGCCGCTGCGGATTCGAAACCAGCGCGCGCAGATTGACGGCGCCCGTCGACGCGTTCACCGTCACGTCGGAGAAATCGAGCACGCCGGCGTTGCCATACGGCGCGCCATTGGGCAGCGCGATGCGCACCGACACTTGGCCTTGCTGCGAAAGATCGACCGTTCCGCCCGTTTGCGATTGCTGCAGCGTCGCGAGATCCGCCGAGCTGATCGTGAAGTTCACGTACATCGGGTCGATCTGCTGGATGGTGGTCAGCAGCGTGCCGTTGCCGCCCGTGTCCATCGTGCTGCTGCCGACCACCGCGCCCGCCGTGACCTGCTGCTGCCCCGCGATGCCGCCGATGGGCGCCGTCACGCGGGTGTAATCCAACGCGATCCGCGCGCTCTGGACCGTCGCTTCGTCGGCCTTCACCTTGGCGGCCGCGCTGCGTTCGGCGGCGTCGGAGTTGTCGACGGTCTGTTGCGAAACCGAACCGACGGGCAGCAGCTTGCGGTTGCGCTCGGCGGTGATGTGATCGTTGATGTAGGTCGCGCGGTCTTCCGCCAGGAGCGCAAGATCGTTGTCGAGCTGCGCGCGGTAGAAGGTCGGATCGATCTCGAACAGCAACTGCCCCGCGCGCACCTGCGCGCCTTCCGTGTAGGCGCGCCTGAGCAGCACCCCCGACACGCGGGCCGTCACGTTCGCGCTGTAGTACGCCGACAGGCGGCCGACGAAGTGGCGTTCGAGCGGCACGGACTGCGATTGCACCTTTACCGTCGCGACCTGCGGCGGCGGCGGCGGCGGCGCCTGCTTCGAGCAGGCGGCGAGCACGAACAGACACAGACATGACAGCGGCACGCGCTCTGGACGTGACATCATGAGAACTCCGTTCTTGCGTGACGCCGCCGTACGATGCCGCGTCGTGTTGAACAGCGTGCCGATTAATCGGCAGAGTGCGAGGATTGCTGCGCGACGGGGCGTAGCAGTGCGCTTTCCGAAGCCGGCGATGCGGCGGCTGGCGTCGATGTCATGTCGGCGTCATCGCGCTGCCATCCTCCGCCGAGGTTCTTCACGAGCTGCACGTGACTCTGCGCGAGCAGCGCCTGCGTATCGCGCAGACTCTGCTGCGCCTGGATCAATGTCAGTCGCTGGGTCAGCACGTTTTGCTGGCTGACGGCGCCCGCATTGAACTGCGCCTCCTGGCTCGCGAATAGCCGCGTGTTGCTGTCGAGCACGTTCGCGAATGCGCTCTCCTGCGCGCGCAGATGATTCATCGACGACAGGCTGTCTTCGACGCTCTGAAACGCGCCGAGCACCGTGTTGCGATAGTTGGCGACCTGTTCGTCATAAGACGCGCGTGCCTCGTGAACGGAACGGCGGCCGTGCGCGCGCCGCCGTCGAAAATCGTTTGCGCGAGCTGCGGCCCGAGCGTCCAGAAGCGGTTCGGCACCGTGAACAGATGGGCGAGCGTGCTGTGCGCGAAACCGCCGTCGGCGGATAGCGTGAGCGTCGGAAAGAACGCGGCTTCCGCCACGCCGATGGTCGCGTTGGCGGCGGCCGCCGTGCGCTCGGCACTGACGACGTCGTAGCGACGTTCCAGCAGTTGCGACGGCAGCGAGGTCGGCACAGCAGGCGCGACGAAGCGATAGTCGGGATCGGGCGCGATGCTGAACGCTTCGGGCGGCACGCCCGCCAGCACGGCCAGCGCGTGCTCGTCGTGCTCGCGGTTGATCTGCGTGGTCTGCAGATCGGCGATGACCGTTTCGAGGTCTTGCTGCACAACGAGCACGTCGTCGTTCGAGGCGCCGCCCTGCACGTACGCCGTCTGCACGATCGCGAGGATGCGGGCGTAAGCGTCGCGCTGCTCCGTCAGCGACCGGATGTCGTAGTCGGCCTGGCGCAACGCGAAGTAATCGGTGGCGACGCTGGCCGCGATCGAAACGCGCGTGCCGGCGAGCTGCGCGTCCGACGCCTGCGCGTTCGCCTTCGCCTCCTCGATCTGGCGGCGTATCTGGCCCCACAGGTCGAGTTCCCAGTTGACGGAACCGAGCGCGACAACGCTGTTGCCCGGCGCGCCCGCCGTCGACGAGCCGGAACCGCGCGCCGCGCCGAGCCCCGCAAGATTGCCGCCGGAACGCGAGGCGGAGAAGCTAGCCGTCACGATCGGGAACAGCCCCGCGCGATTGGCTTCGACCGTGGCGAGCGCGAGCCGGTAAGCCGCTTCCGCTGCGGCGATCGACTGATTGGCCCGCAACGCCTGATCGACGAGACTGTCCAGCTTCTCGTCGCCGTACATGCGCCACCATGTGCTGTCGATGGCAGCTTGCGGATTCGCATCGGCGCGCTGCCAGTCGACGCCTTCCTTGAAGCCTTCGGGAACCTGCACCTGCGGCCTGCGATAGTCCGGCCCCAACATGCACGCCGCCAGCAGCGTGACGATGGCGAGCGCGGTGCTGCCCAGCGCGGCCAGCCGCCATTCCCTACGACCGTGCCGTGCGCGGACAGCACCCAACGCACGCGAAGCTGTCTTCATGCACGCGCCTCCATTGACGGGATCAGCATTCCGACCAATACAACATAACTTCGTATGACTAATTAATTTGAATTAAAACCGAAAACGTTTTGAAAGCATGACGTCATTTTTTCGCGCAACCGGCGATGAAAATCCTGACCGCCTGCTTCGCGATCGTTCGTCGTCTCGCCGCGCCTGGACGGCGCGCGGTCATCAGGAGCATCCTGGCGCGCACGCCCGCCAGGACGAGATGAACGAACTGCTCCGCTGCCAGTTCGACGTCGTCGAATTCGAGCTTGCCGCTTTGCATGGCCGCGCGCAGATAGCGTTCGAGCGGCTCGATGCCGGTGAGGCGTCCGCGCTCCTGATAAAGCCCGGCCGCAAGCGACGGAAACCGGCGCGCTTCCACCAGCAGAACCCAGTACAGCTGCGTCATGTCCTCGCGCGTGCCGATATCGAGCAGCTGCAGCGCCGCTTTTTCGAGCACTTCGGCCGGCTCGCCTTCCGTCACGACGATATGCCGAAGTTCGTCTTGCCACGTCCGCTCCAGCGTATCGAGGATCGAGCTGAACAGCCGCTCCTTGCTGCCGAAATGACAATAAAGCGTCTTTTTCGCCACGCCTGCGTCGCGCGCAATGTCGTCGAGACTCGTCTCCCGGAAGCCATCCGTCAGGAAGCGTCTTTTGGCGCTTTCGATCGCCGCGCGAAGCCGGGCCTTCGACTCGCACGCCGTCAAGCGCCCACCCGGCCCGTGCTTGCGATCTGGATTCATGGCGTCCGAGAACGTGCCGCGCGGAAACGCTACAGGCGCGTTTCCCAATCGCCAGCACTAATACCGTGACTTCAATGAGAAACGCGCAATCGCGCACCGACGACCACAGCCTAGGGCAGTATAGTCAATGAAAATTGACGAGTGGATTCGGCAATAAAAAATTGTTGTTCGTGCAATCGACCGTTTAATGCGGTGTCTGTCAAAACATGCACTGCCAAATCATTCATTATTTCGGCCGCTATTGATCGGCGATTTAGGCTTCCTTCCGCTTATTCCTGTTTGCTAATGCGTTTGCTAACGGAATGCGCGCCGTGCACACGCTCGTCGATTATCTGAAAGAAGAACTACCGCCGCCGCTTCTGGGCTGGGTGCGTTTGCAGCACGCATCGTCCGTTACCCGGGAAGTTGCGCGCGGCACATGCCCGCACGCATTCCTTGAGCCGCGCGAGCGGCACGCGTCATTACGAATGCTGGAACAGCGAGATCTGCTTGGTCTTGATCATCGATCGCACCTTCGACATGAACGGTGCGTGCGGGTCTTTGGTGCACGCTTGCATGACCGCTTCGCCGACAGGCTGTGCCGTATCGACCACCATCGTGTCAGTTTCCTTCACACCCAGTTTGTCGACACCGGCGACCCAGTAGACGAGCGCCGGCCGATACGCTTCGTCGACGGCGACGTAGTCAGCGCAGGTCATCTTCGCCGGTGTCACTTTTTTCTCCTGCGCGCTCGCAGCTTGAGCAAAGGCGACGCAGGCGAAGACGATTGCGATTTTGGCGGGCTTCATAAGGCACTCCATGAGATTGAAAAGATGGATGCGTCGCAAGCGTGCGACCAGAGAGCCGAACAAGCTGTGAGGCGCATGTCGGCGAGTACTCGTGCACATCGTAGAAGCGCAGAATTAGCGGGGGTTAGCGCGAGCGGGCAACCGCTGGAGGCGTTGCTGCTTCGGTGTGTTTCCCGGACACAGCTACTCATGCTATCGCCATCAATTCGGATTCCTGCGCCATGGGCGAATTCTCGTGGGACAAAGATTCGGTAGTATCAACGCTGATTCACGAGGCAAGCCATTTCTCCGACACAACGGGCACGAAAGCTTAGCGCTACTTCATGAACAAGTGTTTAACGCCTGGCGCAGAGAACCCGGACCAAGCCCTCGACAACGCAGACAGTATTGCCGGATATGTCATCTATGCAGCTTAAAGCCTATACGGTCGCCATCGCGTTTGTTGTTTCGAGTTCATCGGCTATTGCATGTACAGCTAACGAGAACTTCGACATTTACTTCTCCAGGAATAGCGATGATTTCGCAAACGACGAAATCATCCGGCTCGCGAATTGGGTCGTTGACAGATCGCATACGCCAGTCACAAGACAAGCGACAGCACCCTGGTTAGCGGCCACGCCGAAGAAGACGAGCGTGATCCTGCCAGTGTGGCGAAGAAGCGCCTTGGCACTGGCATGGTATTGATCGGGAAACTTGGCTTCCTTCGCGGCGAGGTCAAGACAACTACGCGCGTCTATTCGCGTCGTGACGTCGATAACGGCCGACGCGTAGAAATATCGTTCGAACGGGATTGCCCGAACAGATGCTGTGATGGCAAGTAATCGAGCATGAAAGGGGCCTTGCTATGCGGGACCTTGCGCTTCCTGGGGTGCCAGCCGCCGATCCGTTCAAGGTCGCAAAAGGCAAAGTCAATCACGGACTATGCTCAGATCACAAGCGTGCGCACTCATGCCGAGTTCATTGCAAACCCGCATCGTCATCGATCGGCGCAAGCGGTGCGCTACTTTTCGTTCTGCCTGGCTTTCCAGTCGGCATAGAGATCGCCGCGCGACTCGAGGCGAAGCGGTTCGTATCGCATCTTGACGGTTTGTTCGGCGAACGGCTTCGCCAGTTCGGCGTAGATATCCGCCGTCGACAGACCGTACGGGGCACCGTCCTCGTTCGAATAGGCATAGACCACGTCGCGGATGCCGGCCAACCGCATCGCCGCGAGGCACATGGGACAAGGGTGACCGCTGGCATACACGGTGCAGCCCGCGAGGTTCGGTGAACCGAGCCGCTGGCTCGCCGCGCGAATCGCATTCAGTTCGGCATGCGAGGTCGGATCATCCGTGCCCAGGATCTGGTTCACACCGGTTGCGACGACGGCATCGTCTTTGACGACGACTGCGCCGAAAGAGCGGCCGCCGCTTTCGGCATTGTCGTGCGCGAGACGAACGGCTTCGGAGAGAAAGCGCTGCTGTGAGGTCATGAAGGCCGTTCCTTTGATGAGCACGATCAGGCTTGCACGAATCACGCAAACAACCATTCTAAGACCCGCCGCAATCCGCGCGCGAAGCCGCGAGGGCGCGCCTCGTCAGGCATTCACGCCGGCTTGCGCTTAAGCTGCGCGCGCTGGGTGCTTCCCGCCGTCGTGCTCGAAGGGCGCGCCGCATCCGTCCTGCGATGCGCGCGTGCACCGCTTTCACCGCCCGCCAGGTCGGCGAGATACCGCTCGATCACGCGTTGAAGCTCCGACATCGCCGCGTCAGGCTCCTTGATCGTCGCGTCGCGGCTGAGCGCGACGGCAGCTTTCATCAGGTGCTGAACGACGGCCGCGTGCAACAGCACCTGGTCCTCGGAAAGTCCCGGCGCAAATGGCGCCACCACCGACGCAATGCTCTTGCGCAACCTCTGGCGCACGCCGATTGCGCCTGGCAGTGTCAGGGCCATCGCATCCGCCAATATCTCGAACGCGGGATGCGTCGTGCGAAACGCGACGAACAGCATCGCAAGACGCTGCGCAACCGTCGATATGCCCAGCCGCGATGCTTCCTTGCCGAGCCGGTCGAGCGCTTCGAGGAGTTGCCCGACGTACTGCTCCAGCAGCGTCCCCGCGACCTGCTCCTTGGTCGGAAAGAACTGGTAGAGCGAGCCGATTGACGACTGCGCGCGCGCGGCGATTGCCGTCATTGTCGTCGCTTCATACCCTTTTTCGGCGAATTCCGCGCTGGCCGCGTCGAGCAGCGTTGCGACCCGCGCGTGACCGCGCGCGCGTCGAGGCGCCTTCGCCTCGCCTGCCATCGGCGTTGACTTTTGTGAGTCCATCCTCATATACTTTTGTGAGTCCAGCCTCACAATACACCAGCACCCTCACCCTTTCAACGGAGTTCCATCATGCTGCCCAAACTCGACCCCAGGACTATCGCCCTCGTTCTGATCGACCTTCAGCAAGGCATTCTCGGTTTTGGCAAAGCGCCTCGTTCCGGCGAGGCCGCGGTCGCGGCGGCGGCGGCGCTGGCAAAGCGCTTTCGCGAAGTGAATGCGCCCGTCGTGCTGGTGCGTGTCGGCTGGAGTGCCGACTTCGGTGATGCGCTGAAGCAGCCCGTCGATCAACCGGCGGCGCTTCCGCCCGGCGGACTGCCTGCGAACTGGTGGGAGTTTCCGGCCGAACTGGCCGTCGAGGAACGCGACATCAAGATCACGAAGCGTCAATGGGGCGCCTTTTACGGCACGGAACTCGACTTGCAGCTGCGTCGCCGTGGTATCGAGACCATCGTGCTCGGCGGCATCTCGACCAACATCGGCGTCGAGTCGACGGCGCGCGCCGCGTATGAGCACGGCTACTCGCTGGTGCTCGTCGAAGACGCGATGAGCAGCGGCGCGCCCGAGCATCACGCTGCGTCGCTCAACCACATCTTCCCGAGGCTCGGCCTCGTGCGCCAATCGGCCGATGTGCTCGCGGCACTCGCGGACTGATCGCCTCACCCCCGCACACGGCGCGCACGGCTCGCTTCGATGAGAACGGGACCGCGCGCCGTGGCGCTTTCGGGCTCGCGACATCCTCAACGGCCAGACGTCACATCTCTCACTGTTCGCACCTGCGCCGTCGTGTGCTGCCCGTCGTAGCTCAGCGCGACGATCGCCGCAACCACAGCGCGATTGCAATGGCGATGACGAACAGCGCGCAGGTCATGCCGACGACGCCTGGCCATTTGTCCAGCTTCCAGAACACGCCGCCCACCGAGCCGACGACGCTCGACCCAAGATAGTACGCAAACAGATAGAGCGACGACGCCTGCGCCTTGCCGGATTGCGCGCGCGCCCCGACCCATGCGCTCGCGACGGAATGCGTGCCGAAGAACCCGACCGTCAGCACGGCGATGCCGAGCACGATCACCCACAACGGGCTTGCCAGCGTGAGCGCGGACCCCGCGAGCATCAGCGCGAGCGTGACAGGCAGCAGGTTGCGGCGGCCGAGCCAGCCCGACAGGCTGCCGACCCATGCGGAACTGACGATGCCGAACAGGTACACCGCGAAGATCAGGCCGATTTCCGTCTGACTCAGCGAATACGGCGGCGCGATGAGCCGGTAGCCGACGTAGTTGTAGACAGTGACGAATCCGCCCATCAGCAGGAAGCCTTCCGCGAACAGCAAGGGCAGCACGCCGTCGCGCAGATGCGTCGCGTATGTGCGAAAGAGCGGCGCGAAGCGAAGCGGGCGCGCCGAGAAGTGCCGCGACGCAGGCAGAAAACGCCAAAGCAAAACGACGCACACGACGCCCAGCACGCCCATCGTCATTATCGCGACGCGCCAGTCCCAGGCATCCGTAATCACGCCCGTCAACAGGCGGCCCGCCATGCCGCCCAGCCCGGTGCCACCCACATACAGCCCCATCGCGAGGCCCAGCGAGCCCGGATGCATCTCCTCGCCGACATACGCCATCGCGACGGCAGGCAGCCCGCTGAGCGCCACGCCCATCAGCGCGCGGGCGACAAGAAACGTCGTCCAGTGAGGCAGGAACGCGCTGATCATCGCGAGCACGACGGAGAGCGCCAACGACGCCGCCATGACCGGCTTGCGCCCCCACGCTTCGGAGAGCACGCCCGCCACCAGCATCGACACGGACAGCAGCCCCGTGGTGAGCGACAGCGAGAGACTTGCGCCTGCCGCGCTCACCTTGAAGTCGCTGGAGAAAATCGGCATGAGCGGCTGCACGCAGTAGAGCAGCGCGAACGTTGCGAATCCCGCTGCGAAGAGCGCGCAGTTGGTGCGCACGAACGCAGGCGTGCCGTGTTCGATCTTCGCGACCAATTCTTCGCGGATGAAAGCCGCCGGCGCCGCAGAACGCAACGATGCGTGCGCCGATGTGTGCAAAACCTCGCAGTCTTGCTCTGCCATGATCTCAAAACCTCATTCGAATGCACTCTATGCAGCGAATGATCAATCCGAAGCCACGTAGCCGTCCAATATTGTTTTAGCGGCGATTGATACATAATTCATATCATGGACCTACGCCGCATCCGCTACTTCGTCGTGCTCGCCGAAACGCTCCACTTCGGCCGCGCCGCAACGCGCCTGAACATCGCGCAGCCACCCCTGAGCCAGCAGATCCGCACGCTCGAAAACGAACTCGGCGCGCAACTGTTCGAGCGAAGCAATCGTCATGTCGAACTGACGCCCGCCGGCAAGGCGTTGCTGCCCGAGGCGCGCGCGCTGCTCGCGCAAGCCGAGCGCGCGGGTACCATCGCCGCCCGCGCGCAGCGCGGCGAACTGGGGGAACTGCGCGTCGGCTTCACCAGCTCGACGGCGTTCAGCTCGGTGATTCCGCAGCTGATCTTCGCTTACCGGCAGCGCTTCCCTGATGTGCATCTGAAGCTGGAGGAACTGACCACCCACGAGCAGTTGAAAGCGATGCTCGAGCGCCGTCTCGAAGTGGCCTTCGTGCGCAGCGAAAAACGCCCGGACCTGCCGCCCAGCCTGCGCGCGAGCTCACTGTTCGAAGATCCGCTGATGGTCGCGTTGCCGCCGCAGCACCCGCTCACGGCGCACACGGGCGCGCTTTCCGTGCAAGCGCTCGCCGGCGAGCAATTCGTCATGTATCGGCGCGATAGCGGCACGGGCGTCTACGAGCACATCATGACGCTGTGCCGGCAGGCAGGGTTCTCGCCCCGAATCGCACAGGAAGCGCGCGAGGTGCCGACCATCGTCGGGCTGGTCGCGGCAGGGCTCGGCGTCGCGTTCGTGCCGGCGGCGCTGAGCAGCATCGATGTGAACGGGGTGCAGTATCGGTCGTTGCGCGAGAAAGGCGCGCGCTCGGCCATGTGGCTCGTGCTGCGCACAGGCGATGTGTCGCCGCAGGAAGCGGCCTTCGCCGAACTCACCAGGATCGTGAAGTCCCGTCTGCAGCATCTCGAGGCTTGAAGGGATCGGCGGGCGCAGGCGTCTGTCATGCTTCGCCGACACCTGCACACGGCGGCTTGCGTCGTCAGCTCAGGCCGGCCGTGGTGCGCCCGCCTGTTCGCGGACGATAAATTCCGCGTACCAGTCGGGCCAGTTTTCGTCGTGCTGGCCCGTCAGCTTCTCGTGCTCGCCATGCGCGGCGGCGGCGCGGCGCAGCGCGCCCGCGAGGTCCGTCGACGAAGCGAAGGTGGTGGCGCGCGAATCGATGCGTCCAGGCAGGCGAGTCGTGACTTCCTGAAAGACCCAGCCGTTGCCGTCGGGGTCGTTGAACGAGGCGAATGAACCGTAGCTCCTGCGCTCGGGTTGCAGGCCGCTCACGCGACCTTCCACGCCTGCGTGGTGAAACACGCCGCCGATGTCGTGGAAGACTTCGCTCACGTCGACGCCGCGCGCAACGAGGTCCGCGCGCGCCGCGACCACGTCGGACACGATCAGGTGCAGCCCTTGCACCGAGCCCGGCTTTTCCGTCGTCACGCCCTTTCCGAACAGCACCGAACACGCCGAGCCCGTCGGCGTAAAGTGGACGACGCGGAACTGGTCGTCCTTCGCGAGATCGACGTCGAGTCTCCAACCGAGGCTTGCATAAAACTGCTTCGCGCGATCGATGTCCGATACGGGAATCACGACCACTTCGAGCTTCATGTCGATTCCGGCCTGCTCATTGCTCATGTCAAGTTCCTCGCGATTGTCTGAACCACGGGCCGCGTGAAGAGCGGCAAACCTAAGAAACTCTGCACATGCAGTCTGTGCAACACATCTGAAGCGTTGATCGCCTGCGACTGCCCTGCAAGGCGCGCGCCCGTCCGCCCCGGGGCAATGCTGTCGCGATTACGCCCGACAGGCGCTTTAATCAGCAGCGGGCACGACGGGCACTGCCGGACCGCACAAACGGTGCCGTCCCGACGTACCCTCCCGCCGCATGCCTCAAACAAGGCGCGCGGAACGCCCTGGCAGCGTTACTGCCCTCCTTCGCGAACCGTCAAGGAATTCTTCACGGACGTCACACCCGACACGCCCTTCGCGATCGACGCAGCCTTGTCGATCTCCGACGGATCGGTGACGCTTCCAGTGAGCGTAACGGCGCCGCCCTTGGCGAGCACGTTGATGCCCACGGTATCGACGCCGCCCTTCGACAGCGCAGTCAGCACTTTCCTGCTCAATGCCCGGTTTGCCTTCCTGACGGTCTTCTTCGACGGAGTTTGCGTTGCCGACGCTCCGGCAGTCGCGTCGCTGGCCTGCGGCCATGCGTTGACGGAAACGACGACGAGAATCAAGGCAGTGCATGCCAGTTTGAGTGTTTTGATTGCGTTCATTGCCTGCTCCAGTGTTGTTGAACTAACGGAAACTCCTTTCGGAAACACGACGCGCCGCGGTCCGCCGCGCAAACGCACGCCGACGATCTCCTGCTCTTGCGCCCGGTTCCTTGCCGATGCATCGCCCGCCAGCCGGACTCATACCCGGCGTCCCTACGCAAACGCAGCCCGCGAAACATGCGGCCACTCGGGTCCGCTCGGGGTCCACTCGGGGTCCACTCGGGGTCCATTTGAGGTCCATCGGGGTCAACAGGATCCTCAGTATCCGACTTTGACGGCAAAGTTGCAGCGCAGCGCCGGCAACCGCGCATGTTCTCGCAAAAATATGACGAACCGTCGTTCGTGTCGGACGCGATCTTGCCAAGCGGATGCCGATCTCGCGATACAGCGTCCGACCCGCGCGGGACGCGACAAATGCACAGCAAATCTGGCCACATCGGCACCTTCCCGGGATCGACGGGGGCTACTCTCGATCAAGGTCGTGCATTACGCATACACCGTCCCACTCTTTGAACGAGACACGCCCATGAGGCCCATGAATACGGTGCGGCTGCGACTTCGCCCCGTCGTTCCCGCCGACCATCCCACCGTGCTGCGGATATTGAAGGAGGCGACGGCCGAACAGGCCGCCAGTCAGGGGCTCATCGACGACGTCGTGCAATTCGGCCGGGAAGACCTGATCCTGAAAGACGCGATGCTGGTATGCGCCGACGATGAGCCGATCGGCATTCTCAGCGTGGACAAACGGCCGGGCGACTGGCGCTTGAGAGCGCTGAAGATCGAAGCCGGGTATCGGCGCAAGGGCTTCGGCACGCTGCTGCTGCTCGCCATCCTGGACGAGGCGCAGGCAGCCCGCGTCAGCGTCTCCGTGATTCTCGAACATGGCAATGCCGCGATACGGCTGTTTCAGCGACAAGGATTCGAAATCCTCACCAAAACGGCGACCGAGGTTCTGCTCAAGCGGCGCGTATCGCCGAAAAAATAGACGACGTCATGCCAGATGTTTTGCGCATGCGAAAAAGAGGGGGAAACAACCGCACGGCGGCCGGTTGACCGCACCGCGTATCGCCAGACATGGCGTGCTTCCCCTCCGAGGACGCAACCAACAAAAGTGCATCCTGGCCTGCCGATCAGGATGCACGACACTTCAACGATTACTGCAGCAGCTTCAGCACCTGCTGCGGCATCGAGTTCGCTTGTGCCAGAACCGAGATACCCGCTTGTTGCAGAACCTGAGCCTTCGACAGGTTCGCCGTTTCCGTCGCGAAGTCTGCGTCGGTGATCTGCGATTCGGCGGCGCTCATGTTCGTGGCTTCCGTTTGCGTCGTCGAAATCGCTGCCTGGAACGTGTTCTGCGTTGCGCCGAGCGTTGCCTGGAAGGTATTGACGCTCGTCAGAACCGTGTCGATCTGGCTCATCGCGGCTTGTGCGCCCGACGCCGTTGCAACCGTCAGGCCGCTGATGCCCAAGCTGTTCGAATCCCACGATTGCGTGCCGAAGTTAGCGGTGATTTCCTGGCCATTGAACGCACCGATCTGGAAGTTGACCGTGCCGGCGCCGTTCAGCACGGCCTGGCCGTTGAACGTCGTCTGTTGTGCAACGCGCGTGATTTCCGTCAGACGCGTCGACACTTCCGACTGGAGGTTAGCCAGTGCGTTCGAGTCGAGCGAGCCGTCGCCTGCTTCCACAGCCAGCTGGCGGATACGTTGCAGGTTGTCGACGATCGATTGGAGCGCCCCGTTCGTGGTTTGCACCATCGAGATGCCGTTGTTGGCATTGGCGGCACCTTGCGTCAGCGCGTTGATCGACGCCGTTTGCGACGTCGCGATGGCGAGGCCCGCGGCATCGTCGGCTGCCGTGTTGATGCGCTTGCCGGACGACAGACGGTTGATTGCCTGCGAGAGCGCGCTTTGCGAGCCTTGCAGGTTGTTCTGCGCCGTCAGCGACATGATGTTCGTATTGATGTTAAGCATTCGAACCCCCTTCGAATTTGGATCAAGATCGACATGGGCGGCATGACGAATGATTTGAAATCCCCGCTACGCCGCTTGAGGGGGTTTACGACCTCTCAAGATATTAATTTAGATTGTCATCCGAAATGGATTTCCGGATTGCGGGTGAAAACGGCGTGCGTGAAGCCAGCAACGGATCGCCGTATCTATATGATTTTTATAGTTAAATACAGTTAAAAACAATTTCTTTCGATTTAATTCTGGTCAATTACGATTCATATCGCAAAAACATCGTTATTACGAGTAATTACGTAAGACTTATTACGCGATGAAAGAAAAAATCGGTAACGCGTAGTTAATGCTGACACAGCAATAACTTTTGCTGACAGATTTTTTGCCATCGGCGGCCCGAACCTTTCGATGCGGTAAGTCATGTTGCGGGCGTAACACGATTGCGCGTAGCGCGAAAAAAGAGTTCGACGGACCCACATCGGACAGCAGAAAGGGGCAGATACCCCGCCGATTCACGCGTCCCCACTCAACGGTCTTCTTCCCGCAGCGCCCTTAATCTTCCCGGTCTGGTTGCCTAGACTGGTTTCCAAGGCGCTGCGGGCAAGGCTCCGCAGCAGGAAACGGACTCAGAACGGACTCAGGAGCACATCATGAAATCGCTGACTCGCACAATCGTCATCGCAGCCGCACTTGCCATCCCCGCCGTGTCGTTCGCGCAGACGGACAGCCCTGCGAACGCACAGGCCACGCAAGGCGTCGCGGCAACCAGCTACGGCGGCACGGCCGACGGCTCGGGCGCGGCAGGCGCATCGACGCAAGGCAACGCGCGCCATCACCTGTTCGGTTTTGCACATCGCAACGGCAACCGCAGCCAATCCAGCGACACCTGTGTGGGGCCCGTCAGCTACTGCGACATCTTCTTCGGTAGCTAGTCGCCGCGTGCAGTTGGTCTGCGCCCTGGCGCGCGCCGCCGGGATACGGCCAGGTTGCAGCGACGCTGCGCTCATCGCGACGCATCCCGCGATTGCGCTGCGCTCAAAAACGATAGTTGACGGAGGCGAGCATGTTCAGCTCGCTTCTACGCTCGGTGACAGGGCTCGCAGCCGCATAGTGCTGCAGACGCCCAAAGGTCATCGCGACGGACGCCACGCAATGCTTCGAAAAGTCGTGGCTGACGTAGCCGTTCAGATGGACGTCGCGGATGCCCGCGCCGACGTCGTAGGCAGGCAGTCCGGACGCGGCGCTTTGCCGGCTTGAAACGCCGAAGAAGGTGCGCGTGTACAGCGCGTCCGCCCACGTGAAGCCCGGGCCCGCAGAGAAGAGCCATCCGCCCGCGGGCACCGACGCATAGAGATCGCTGACGACGGTCTTGCCCTGTCCGTGTCCGGCGATGTCCTGATACATCGCAACGGAACCGGTGAACATCCACACCGAGTAGTCGGCGAAGAGCTTCAGCTTCGGCCCGCCGTCCACGTCGCCGAGTCCGTGCAGATGCGGATCATCCTTTTCGTGGCGCGACTGGAAGTCGAAGCTCAGGGCCGCGCCGACGTGATAGTCGTCGGCGCGTAAGACGTTCAGGCCGAGCACGTCGGGGCCTTGAGAAAAGACACGCTCGTCGTAGGAGATGTCGAGCGCCGGATACGGAAACACACGCAGCTCGCGCGCGCCCGGATACAGCGGCGTGACGACCACGCCCGGCCCGAGCGCGATCTTCCATTTGCTGGCCGGCTGCGGCGTCGCGGAGGTGTCGACGGGAGCGGAAGTCTCGATGTTATCGGCGGCTTGCGCGCCGTGCGCGTGGGCCGTCAACGCGAGCACGACTGCGAGTCCCGCAGTGAGTCTGGCAGCGAATCCCTCACCAAGCCGCGCTGCCGCAACATGACGCAGCCTCATCGTCATGCGCCGCTCTTGCCGACGGCCGCGAGTTGCCGCCGACGGCGCGCCAGCGCTTTCGACACGACAGGCTTGCCGCCCGCGTCGCCGTCGCGGCTCGCCGTTTCGCTCTCGCGCAGGAACAGCGCCGTCTCTCGCGCGACGATCTCGCGCTCGTTGTCGGATGTGATCATGTGATACGAATCGTCGAGCCAGATGGTGCGCAAAAACGTCGAACCGATTGTCGACGCGACGAGGCGCGGGTTGCGCGGGCTCGACGTTTCGTCGTCGATCGAATGAACGATCAGGCAGTCGTTGCGGATCGCGCGCACTTGCGAGCGCACGCTCGCGGCCAGCCGGCTCGCTTCGTGGAGCGCGGGAAGCGAGATTGTCGACGGACCGATTTCGCTGAAGTCGTCGCGCTCCATCGCGCGCGCGATCTTGGCGCGCAACGCCTCGTTGCGCAGCCCGTACGGCTGCGACTCGCGATAGCGGTATCGCGAGCGCAACGGCGAGTAGTAAGCCCAGTCGGGCAGGAAGCGATACCAGGGAATCGCCCAGCCATCGTAGGCGAGCGTGAGCGACAGCAGCGCCAGGGCCTGCGCCTGCGGCCGCCGATGCACAAGCGCGAGCGCCAGCGCCGCGCCGATCGACAGCCCGCACACCGACACGCGTTCGTAGCGCTGCGCGAGCGCGTCGAATTGCTCCGTGGCGGCGTCGACCCATCGTTCCATCGATTGCTCGCGCGAGCCCGCGCTATAGCCGTCGAGCATCGGCGCGCTGGTCGTGAAGCCTTCGTCGTTGAGAAAGCGCGCGAGATAGCGCAATTCGAGCGGCGAACTCGACAGACCGTGCAGCATCAGCACGGCGTGTCCGTCGCCCTGGTTGAAGATCGCTTTGGTCGGGATTGTCATATGCGGGTCTTTCATCACTCGCCGATACGCAGCACGAGAAAATCGCCCGCATGTGTCGTGAAGCGCTCGCAGACGCAGTCGACCAGCTGCGCTGCCCCCGCGCCTTGCGCGCCCGCCACGCCGCCTGCCGGCATCGCGGCGGTTGCGTCGCCCTCGCGCAGACGCACGCGGTGCGGGCCGGCCCACAACGCGTTCGACAGCCGCCGGATGTCGTCGGGCTCGACGTCGTCGAAGCGCGGACCGGGCGCAATGGCGCAAAGCGGGGACGCCGCCGACGGACCGTCCGCCGCCTCGCCGTGCGCGCGCGCCGCCGTGCGGCCGTTGCCCCCGGGCGTGCGTTCCAGCGCCTGAATCATCACGAACGACTTGTGATACTGCGAGAGATGGCGCAGCAGCCTGTGCGTTTCATCGACGGCGCGGCGCGCCAGCATGCGTTCGTTGTCGTGGCGCAGCAGCATTTCGTAGCGCGACTGCGCCACCGATGCGATCAGCTCCGCGCGAAACTGCGCCCGGCGCAGCCGCTCGACCAGCGTGATCACCACGAGCGCGACGAGGGGATACGAGACGACGAACAGCACGTCGGAGCGATTGATGACGCCGAGCGCCGCGTAAGGCGGCACGAACAGGTAATCGGCGATGCACAGGCCCGCCAGCATGACGCTCAGCGCGGGCGCGAGGCCGAAGTAATACTCGATCAGCACGGCTGCGATGCTAAAGGCGGTGCCCGGCATCACGGGACCGAGCAGCGGGTGCAACAGCAGACGCACGCCGCTCGCGATGCATACGGCGGCCACTGCGGCAATCCATCGCCGCGGCCCGCGAGGCGCCCAGCGACGGGCATTTTGGACTTCCATGATTTTTTGTTTTTGCCGGACGACCGGACGGCTTCAAAAGGGCCACACGGCCAGAGGGTGACGGATCATGCCTGGATCAATGGCAAAACCGCGCAAACGGCCCGCACGATAGCACATGTAATTCCTAGTAATAGTTAGGACTTTTCTGTGTTTTGGCGCGGATGAGACACTGACGCGCATATCTTACGTACGCTAACGTTTGCGCGAAATTTGCATCTCAAGGTTCACGCGCGGTCGCCGATAACGCTTGCATGAACGAGAACGAACGTCACAAGCTGGCCCCGGACGATCCGATGTGGGCGGTCGCGCAAGCCGTCGAAGGCAGCGTCCGCGCCATCCGCCGGGCGCGCGGAAAACTGAACCCGGAAGACTGCACGCCGGGCAGCGTCGAATACGAAGCCGTCACGATGGAATTCCTCGACGACTGCATCCGCTCGCTGGGCGGCGATCCCGACGTGGAAGACGACGCGGATTCGGGCATCGGCGCGATGGGCTGAACGCTTTCCGGCTGCGCGTGCCCGGCACGTGCCCCCCACCGCCCCATCGGCGCTTGCGGCCGACGCCCGCTGGATGGCGCGCCAAATACAAGAACCGTGCCCTGTCGGTCTTGCCCGACAGACCCGATCCGACCTGCGTCGGATGGCAAGAAAACAAACCATACGACGCATCGCGCTGCCCGGTCAGCCGATACTGCGCGCCCTTCGCTCCGCACCCACCCTCCCGGCAATAACGCCGTCGCGGTCGGCTGACTTGCGCCCGGCGACTGTCAAGTTCTCATCTACATGACCGTTAACACAGCCGCAGCAACGTCCTGCGGCCGTCACTCTCGCGCCCCGGCCGCAGGCCACGACATCGCAGCTCTCTTTAGAAAATAGAAAACGAAAACCATGCAACTCAAAAACTTGCCCGTACGAACGGGCTTTATCGCGGTTCTCGCACTGTTTGGCATGCTTGTCCTGGTCACCGCGTTGCTGGGCATCTATTCGCTGACGCGCAATAACGCGCTGTCGGAAGAGATCAGCACGCTCAACACGGAAACCGTGGACCTGAAGGACGTCTACATCAACAACCTGAAAGCGCGCAGCGCGCTTAGCCGCGCCTTCATCGCGCTGTCGTCGAACCCCGCCGACAAGGATGCTGCCGTCGCGGCGGCGACGGGCTACTACAACCTCGCGAAGAAGGCCTTCACCGCGTTCGAAGGCATCCCGAAGGAAACCTCTGCCCAGCAGGACGCGGCAAAGCGCGTATCCGACACTTTCCATGCGCACGCCAGCGCCATCGACCAGCTGTTTGCCGCGATCGCCTCAGGCGACGTCAAGGCCTACGCGGCCACCAACGAAGGTCCGATGACGCAGACGAGCGCCGCGTTCGGCAAGTCGGCCGACGCGTTCTTCGCAGTGGCCGGCGACGAGTCGGCGCAACTCGAAGACCAGAAAGCGCACGCAAAATCGCTGTTGTCGGGCATCGCGATCGGCATGCTCGCGCTGTCGGCCGTCCTGATCCTGCTGGTCTATCACGCGCTCAATCGCGCCGTCGTGCTGCCGCTCAAGGAAGCCATGCGCGTGCTCGAGCACGTCGCGCGCGGCGACCTGACGGTCGCGATCCATCACGAGTCCACCAACGAGATCGGCAAGCTGTTCGAGTCGATGAAGGCAATGAAGGGCAGCCTCGCGGGCATCGTGCATGCCGTGTCGGGCGGCACCGACACCATCGCGACGGGCGTGCATCAGATGGCAAGCGGCAACACCGATCTGTCGCAGCGCACGGAAGAGCAGGCGGCCGCATTGCAGGAGACGGCGTCGTCGATGGAGCAGCTCACGAACACGGTGCGCCAGAACGCCGACAACGCCAAACAGGCCACGCAGCTCGTGATGAGCACGGCGCAGATCACGGAGCAAGGCAATCGCGCCGCGAAGGAAGTCGTGGCGACGATGCAGGGGCTCTCCGACCTGTCGGGCAAGATCGCCGACATCACCAACGTGATCGAAGGCATCGCGTTTCAGACCAACATTCTTTCGCTGAACGCGGCCGTCGAAGCGGCCCGCGCCGGCGACGAAGGCCGCGGCTTCGCGGTTGTGGCGAGCGAAGTCCGATCGCTCGCGCAGCGCAGCGCGAGCGCCGCGAAGGAGATCAAGGAGCGCATCACCGATTCGCTCGGCCGCGTCGAAGCGGGCGCACAGCAGGTCGAACGCGCGAGCCAGGTGATGGCCGAGATTCTCACTTCCGTGAACCGGGTCAGCGATCTGATGGGCGAGATCGCGGCTGCATCGGAAGAACAATCGGAAGGCATCGAGCAGGTGAACCGCGCGATCACGCAGATGGACCAGGTCACGCAACAAAACGCGGCGCTCGTGGAACAGGCTTCGGCGGCCGCGCTCGCGCTCGAAGAGCAGACGGGCGCGTTGAAGAACGCTGTGTCGGTGTTCCGGGTCGAGCGGGCGCTGGCTTTCGCCTGAGCGCTTTCGGCTACTACAAGCCTCGAACCCGCGCGTCGCCGGATGCGACCGCTTGCCGATCGCACGGCGGCACGGCTTCGAGAAAGCCGCGCCCCATCTCCCGCTCGAAGCGCGACGCGTTGCCTTCCCAGATGATGCGCGCATGTTCGAGCACGTAGACGCGGTCCGCATGCGGCAACGCGAACCTCACGTTCTGCTCCCCGAGCAGCACGGTGATCGGCGTGGATTTCTGCATCAGGTCCAGCGCCTTCGACAACTGTTCGAGAATCACGGGTGCAAGACCGAGCGTCGGTTCGTCGAGAATCAGCAGCTTGGGCTGCGTCATCAGCGCGCGCGCAATCGCAAGCATCTGCTGTTCGCCGCCCGACAACGTGCGCGCCGTCTGGCCCTGGCGCGACTTGAGAATCGGAAAGAGATCGAAGAGCCACGCCAGCTGGTCCGCGCGCGCCTTGTCGGCGAGATGATAGCCGCCCAGGTCGAGGTTCTCGCGCACCGTCATGTCGCCGAACAGCTCGCGCGTTTCCGGGCATTGCACGACGCCCGAGCGCGCGATCGCCGCGCCGCTCATGCCCTTCAGGTCCTGTCCGTGAAAGCGGATGGTCCCCGTGTAGCGCACGAGGCCCGAAATCGCGTTGAACAATGTCGTCTTGCCCGCGCCGTTCAATCCGACCACCGAAACGAATTCGCCTTCGCGCACCTGCAGGCTGACCTGATCGAGCGCGCAGGCCTTGTCGTACAGCACGCCCACGCCGGACACATCGAGGATGACGGGCTTCGCCCCGGCATCGGCGGCACTGCGCTCGCGCACTTCCAGCGCGCCGCCCAGGTAGACGCGCCGCACCGTCTCGTTGCGCATCACGTCTTCGGCCGTGCCTTCGGCGATGTGCTCGCCGAGGTACATCGCAAGCACGCGATCGGCGAGCGCGGCGAGACTCTTGACGTTGTGATCGACCAGCAGCACCGCGCGGCCCTCCGCGCGAAAGCCGCGAATCAGCTCGGAAAAAGCCCCCGACTCCGCCACCGTCAGCCCCGCAAACGGCTCGTCGACCAGCACGACCTTCGGGTCGCGCGCAATCGCCTTGGCCATTTCCATGCGGCGCAGGTCGGCGAACGGCAGCGTCGCGGGATGCCGGTGCATCACCGCGCCCAGGCCGACGCGAACGGCGATCTCGCGCGCGCGTCGATCGACATGCGGCTCGGCGGCGAGCTTCACGAGCGAGTCCGGCAGCAGCGCGAGCTTGATGTGTTCGAGCACCGTCTGCCGATGCAGCGGACGCGAATGCTGGAACACGATGCCCACGCCAGCCCGCGCGATCTTGTGCGGCGCCCAGCCTGCCATCTCGACGCCGCCCACCTTGATCGACCCCGCGTTAGGCCGCTCGATGCCCATGATCAGCTTCATCACCGTCGACTTGCCCGAACCATTCGGGCCGATCAGACCGAGAATTTCGCCGGGCCGGATCTCGAAACCGATGTCCTTGACGGCGACGAGACCGCCGAAGCGCTTGGTGAGTCCGTGCACGGACAGAAGCGGCGTATCGTTCATTCGCGCTCCCTCACGCGCAGCACATTGCCGAGCAGGCCGTCCGGAAAGAACAGGATCACGGCAAGCGCGACAGCCGCGACGACGAACGTGTTGATCTGCCCGAGCGGACGCAGAAACTCGCCCGCCACGATCAGGAAAATCGAGCCGAGCACGGCGCCCAGGATCGTGCGGCGTCCGCCCAGCACGGCCGCGATGATGATCTGCACGCCGACGCCGAGATCGACCACCGTGCTGACGGAAGCCGTCCCCTGATAGAACACCAGCATCGCACCCGCCACGCCCGAGAAAACCGCGCTGATGCAAAAGGCCGCGAGCTTGTGCCGCGTCACGTTGAAACCGAGCGCCTGCGCGCCGATGGCGTCCTGGCCGCTCGCCTGCAGGATCAGCCCGATCGCCGAGCGCGACAGGCCGAACAGCAGAATCGCGCAGACGATCAGGAACGCGAGCGCGATCCAGAAGTTATGACCCGCATCGACCGACATCACGTCCGGCACCATCATGCCGATCTCGCCGCCCGTCACGCCCGCGAAAATCACGATGGCGTTCTGCAGCAGCAGCACGGCAACCAGCGTGACGAGCCCGAAATAGGGGCCGCGCAAGCGCAGCGCCGGCACGGCGAGCAGCAGCCCGCCAACCAGCGCGACGAGCCCGCCCGCGATCACGCAAACGGGCACGGGCGCGCCCCATTTCGCATCGAGAATAGCGGCTGCGTACGCGCCGAGCCCGATCAGGAAGGTCGGACCGAAGTTGACCTCGCCCGCGAAGCCGAACAGCAGATCCCACGACATCGCGAACACGCCGAAATAGAACGCCACCGTCAGCACGCCGAGAATGTAGCCCGACAGCCACAGCGGCAACGTCGCCGCAATCGCGGCGAGCGCGACGGCAACCCAGACGGAACGCGAGCGAAGAAGGGTCATGTCGAAGCGCTCCGTTATCGCCGGCCAAGAAAGCCCTGCGGCCTGACGTACACGACGAGCACGAGGAGCAGCAGCGCGGGCAGCGGCCGCAGCGTCGGCGCGACGAGATAGGCAGTGATGGTCTCCAGATAGCCGACCACGTACGCCGCCATCAACGAGCCGGACACGCTGCCGAGTCCGCCGAGCACCACGATCGAAAACGCGCTCGCCGTGAGTTGGCCCGTGTTGTTCGTGCTGACGCCGAGAAACGATGCGAGCAGCACGCCCGCGATGCCCGCCAGCACGCCGTAGATGGTCCACGCGAGCAAATAGATATGCGACAGCTCGAAGCCGAGCAGCGTCAGCCCGCGCGGGTTCATCGACGCGGCGAGCAGCGCCTTGCCCGCCCGCGTGCGGTTCACGAACAGCCACAGCAGGCCGATCACGGCCCAGCAGACCACGGCGATCATGATTTCGTTGTACGGCACGCGCACGCCCGCGAAGCTCACGACGCCGCTGATCAGCGGACGCATCGTCACGGGGTTGTCGGTGAAAAGCCAGGCCATGCCCTGCTGGATCATGATGCCCCACAGCAGCGTGCCCGTGAGCACGAAGATTTCCTTCTCTTCGCCGGGAATCGCGGACGAGCGCTGGATTGGCCGCACCACCATCAGATAGGTGATATAGGCCGTCACGAGGCCCGCGAGCACGCCCAGCAGCGTGCCGAGCCAGGTGCCGAGACCCGCCTCGCCTGCGAGCAGCCAGCCGAGCAGCGCCGCCACCAGCATCACGCCGCCGTGCGCGAGATTCAGAATGCCGGACACGCCGAAAATCAGCGTGAAGCCGATCGCGCCCAATGCGTAGAGCGAGCTGATCGCAAAGCCATCGACGAGTATCTGCAGTGGCAGCATGCACGGCCCTTCATGTCGAATGGAACGTCGATGCAAAGACTGCGCGGACCTTCTTCAAGCGCGTGTCCGCCCAGTCGTGATCCGTGCTCGCGGCTAACCGCACGGGAGCACGGGGCATCGGTTGCGCGGCTAGTTCGCGGCCGCCTGCTGCACCTTCACGAAGGCCGGGAACTTGACCTTGCCGTTCGCCACGGACTTCGGCCAGATCGCCACCTGCTTGCCGTCCTGCCATTGCAGGTTGATGCCCGTGATATAGCCCTGCCCGTACTTCAGCGCATGCGTGAACGTGTCGTTCTTGCCGTAGAACTGCCAGCGTCCGATCGTGCCCACGTAGTCCGTCTTTTCGAGCGCGTCGACCATCTGGTCGGGATCGGTCGAGCCTTTGTTGCGCCTGATCGCATCGGCGAGGATGTAGACGAGGTCATAGCTCGTGAAGCCGCAGTACGCTGGCGATACGCCGAACTTCTTCTGGTACGCCTCCGTGAAGGGCACGGTTTTTTGCGTCACCGCGATGCCCGGCGCCGCGGCCGATGCCGTGATCACGCCTTCCGTTGCGCCGTTCGTGTCCTTCCAGAAGCTCGTCGTGGTGGCCTGCGAGCTTTGGCCCGTGAGCGGAATCGGCACCTGCTGCGCGTGCCATTGCACGGTCGGCTGCACGCCGACGTGGCTGATGCCCGTCGTGATCGTATCCGGATGCTTCGCCTCGATCTGGTTGAAGATCGGCGTGAAGTCGGTCGTATCGGGATTGAAGCGGATGTGGTCGAGCACCTGAAGACCCGCTTTCGGCAGGCATTCCAGATAGCGTTCGTCGAGCGGCTTGGTCCACGCGGCGTCCTCGCTCATCACGACGGTCGTCTTCATTTTGAACTGGCCGACGAGAATATCGTGCGAGAAGTCGCAGATCGACTGCGCGATGAATGCCGACGTCATCCAGCCGTGGAAGGTGTACTTGTAGTGATCGTAGTCGTCGTGGACGTGCTTCGAAATGTCGTTGCTCGCCGCGCCGGGCGTGATGAACGGCATCTTCAGACGTCCCGACCACGGCTCCATCGCGAGCGCCACTTCGCTGATATAGCTGCCGATCACGGCGACCACCTTGTCCTGGTTCGCGGCGCGCTGAAACGCGCGCACACCGTCCGAGGCCGACGAGTGGTCGTCATACGCGATGATCTGGATGGGCCGGCCGTCCACGCCGCCGTTGGCGTTGATTTCGTCCGCGGCGAGTTGCGCGGCCTTGCTAATGGATGCGCCCGCGACCGCGGACTCCTCGCTGATGACGCCGATCTTGATCGGCTCCCCTGCCGCATGGGCCCCAGCCGCGAAGCCGAGCCCTGTTGCCACCGTGCCTGCCGCGACGACGCGAGACAGGGTCCGCCACGTTCTGCTATCCGACATGATGCATCTCCGATTCTGTACGATCGTTGAGCGACATCTGCCCGCTACATTGCAGATCTGAAGGGTGCGCGCACAACAATATCACCTGTTTTCAGGCACTACATCGGTACTTACGATTACGGGAACGTCGCGGTTTGCATGATGCAAAGCGGCAAAACGCGCGGCGGATGCGTGGCGGATTGCGCTCACGCCCGGTTTGCGCTGCGCTGGGGAAATCACGCATGCGGGCAGGCACTTCGTTTGCGCGCGAGCTTTCTTCGAGCGTTATTTCGAGCGTTCGGTCGTCGATCTAGCTGCCCGCCTTCGTCACGCGCCAGATGGCATTGCCGACGTCGTCCGCGATGACGAGCGCGCCGTCGCGATCCTGCGCCAACCCAACGGGCGCGCCATGCAGCTGCTTCTGATCGTCGGAAGTGAAGCCCGTGACAACCGGTTTCGGTTCGCCGACGGGCTTGCCGTTTTCGAACGCGACATATGCGACGGCATAGCCGCTCAGCGGCGAACGATCCCAGCTGCCATGCTCGCCGATGAACGCGCCGCCCCGATACTGCGGAGGCAGATTGGTGCCCGTGTAGAACATCAGCCCGAGCGGCGCAACATGCGAACCGATCGCATAGTCAGGCTTGATCGCCTTCGCGACGAGATCGGGACGCTGCGGTTTGACCCGGCTGTCGACATGCTGGCCATAGTAGCTATACGGCCAGCCATAGAACGCGTTCTCCTGCACGGACGTCAGATAGTCAGGCACGAGGTCGGCGCCGATTTCGTCGCGCTCGTTCGCGATTGCCCACAAGCGTCCCGTTTTCGGCTCCCACTGCAGCCCGGTCGGATTACGGATTCCAGCCGCGTAGATGCGGCTGCCGCCCGTTGCGATGTCCACTTCGAGCACGTCCGCGCGGCGGTATTCGACTTCCAGCCCGTTCTCGCCGACATTGCTGTTCGAGCCGACGCCGACATACAGCTTCTTGCCGTCGGGACTCGCGAGGAGCGCCTTGGTCCAGTGATGGTTGAGCGTGTCGGGAAGATCGGTCAGCTCGACGCCCGGCCCCGCGATGCGCGTCTCGCCCGTCTTGTACGGAAACTTGAGGATCGCGTCGGTATCGGCGACATACAGCGTGTCGCCGACCAGCTGCATGCCGAACGGCGAATGCAGATGGTCGATGAACACATGACGGTCCCATTGCCCGCTGCCGTCGGCGCGCTTGCGCAGCAGCGTAATGCGATTCGCGCCGTCTGCCTTCTTGCCCGAGCGCTCTTCGATCAGGCCCGCGATCAGCTGCTTCGGCGTGGTGACGGCCTCTTCGTTCGGGCTGTTCGATTCCGCGACGAGAATGTCGCCGTTCGGCAGCACATACACCTGGCGCGGATGCACGAGACCCGACGCGATCTTCTCGATCTTCAGCCCGTCCGCTACTTTCGGCGTCTGGCCGTCCTTCCACGCGACGTACTTCGGCACCTGCATCGGCGGCGCGAAGAAATTGCGGGCGCGCGGCAGCGGCGGATTGTCGCCCGCCTGGTGCTCGGCATCGTATCTCGCATGTTCGTTGCAGCCGCTCGCCATCGCGGCAACGGCAAGTGCAAGGATGCTGCTCAAGATGGACCTATTCACGAGGCGCCTCCCTCAGGACGAATTTGTCGGAGGCGAGCGCGAACTGCCCGACGCTCAGCAACGCCACCGTGACGGCCGACAGGATCACGTTCAGCGGCACCATCGCATACGCATCGCGACTGTGGACAAACGCGTTGACGATCGCCGCCACGATGCCGATCAGATTCAGCCAGAAGGCGATCCGTTCGCGGCGCGTCGACTTGTAGCGCGACGGCAGCCACACATGGAAGAGATTGATCAGGCGCGGAATGATCGCGAAGAACAGCCCCGTCGTGACAAGCCATGCAGCGGCCTTTCCCCAGAACACATTGCCCGTGTTCGCATAGGTAATGTCGAAAATGAGCGTGCCGACGAACAGGCCGTACGGAATGGGATTGAACAGATCGAAGACGGTGGTGGCGAATCGCGACCGATAGTAAGGGTAAGGGGAACTCGAACTCATCGACATGCTCCTCTGCAGGATTGAGGTGCAACGGCCGCCTGAAGCTTCGAATCGACACGGTCCGTTCGTCCGTGTCTCTGCATCGCACGTGCCCGCATCATTCAACAAGCTGACATCGATACAGCGGCGCATCGCGTGACGGCTCTGCGCGGTGGGCATGGCTTCTGCTGACCAGTCAGTTGGCCAATGCGCATGATGGGAGTCGACAAATGATGCGATTTGCGTGTATGACAGTCGCCGTCGCGGTTCTCGCGCTCGGCCCCGCCGCGTGCAAGAAAGCACACCACGCAGGCAACGACAGCATGAGCGTAGGCAGGAGCGGCATCGTCTCGGCCATCGAGCCGTCGGGCATGACGTCGAAGGCGCGTTTGCCGACAGCGGTGCCAGGCGGCGTGAGCAGATAGCCGGTGCCGCGTCATGTCGTGTGGAAAACCAAGGCCGGCTCGATGCGCGAACACTTGCCCATCCAGCCGGCCCGTCCATCACGTTGCGTTGCGCGGCTTACCAGTGATAGTTCATGCCTGCGAATACCTGGCGTCCATAGCCGAACGCGCACCAGCTACCGTAGTAGCAGGAGGCAACGTATTCCTTGTTGAACAGGTTCTGCGCGTTCACGTAAAGCTCGGCGCCCTTCAACTGCGGTGCAGCGCGGCCGAGGTCATAGCGCAGCGTCGCATCGACGAGGAAAAAGCTCTGCACCTTGAACGTGTTGTCGCTGCTATAGGTCGTGCCCGTGTAGCGGCCGCCTGCGCCCATCGACAGTCCCGCCAGCGGACCGCGGTCGATCGTGTAATACGCCCACAATGAAGCCTGATTCTGCGGAATGCCCGCCAGATACTTGCCTTCGAGACCACTGTTGTCCTTCGTGTAGACGGTGTCCAGATACGTGTAGCTCGCGGCGACGTTCAACGAATTCGTCAAGCTGACCTTGGCTTCGAGTTCGACCCCGCGCGATCTCGCTTCGCCTGCCTGCGACTGGAAGTTCGGATTCGACGCATCCGTCGTCAGCAGGTTTTCGCGCGTCAGACTGAATAGCGCCGCCGTGAACAGCGCGTCGTAGCCTTTCGGCTGGAACTTCACACCGACTTCATATTGATGGCCGCGCTCGGGATCGAATGCCTTGCCGTTGATGTCGGTGCCCGCCTGCGGCGTGAACGACTGCGTATAGCTGACATACGGCGCGATGCCGTTGCTGAACACATAGGTAAGTCCCGCGCGCCCCGTGAACGCGCGGTCGAACTGGCTCGACGACGTATCGAAAGTGGTGTTGCGCGTCTCGCTGCTGGCCCAGTCCTCGCGCCCGCCGAGCGTCAGGATCACATTGCCGAAACGCGCCTGATCCTGCGCATAGACGCCGTATTGCGTCCCGCTCAGAATCTGATGGTAGCGGTCGGGCGGTGTGATGGTCTGGTTGTAGACGGGCGCGAAGATGTCGAGCGACGGCGCCGTGCCGAAGCCCGCGTCGAAGTTGCTCGCGTAGTGCTGGTAATCGAAGCCGACCAGCAGCGTATGGTCGATCGGACCTGTCCTGAAGTTGCCTTCCACCTGATTGTCGATCGCAAAGGTGTTCAGGTTATCCGCCGATGCCGCCGTGCCGCGGTCGAGCGTGCGCAGGTCGGCTTCGAGCGCGGAGCCGTAGACGCTCTTGTAATCCTGCGCGAGATGCAGAAAGCGGGCATTCGAGCGGAACGACCACGCATTGGTGAGACGCCGCTCGAACTTGTAGCCGATCGATTCCTGCACGCGATTGAAGCTCTCGAAGCTCGGGTCGCCGTCGTAGAAGTTGCTGGGCAGCTTGCCGTTCGGGTTGAACAGCACAGTGCCTTGCGGCGGCACACTGCCGTACGACGTGCTGCGCGGATCATGCTGATAGAGACCGAACAGCGTCAGCGACGTCTTGCTGTCCGGTCGCCACGTGAACGTCGGCGCAAATGCGATCCGCTCGTTCTTCGTCTGGCTCACCTGGCCGTCCTCGGTGCGCGCGATGCCCGTCACGCGAAACAGATAGCGGTCGTCGCCTGCGACGGGGCCCGACAGGTCGAACTTGCCCTGCACATGGCCGTAGTTGCCGAATTCGACGCCGACTTCGTGCAGCGGCTGCACCGTCGGCATCTTGCTTTCCATGTCGAGCAGGCCGCCCGCGGCCGCCTGGCCGTACAGCACCGACACCGGCCCCTTCACCACTTCGACGCGATCCATCATGTACGGATCGAGCTGCGGCGTGCCGTACCAGTTATTGCCGATCAGCTTGAGGCCATTCCAGTAGGTGTCGGCGTCGAAACCGCGCACTTTGAGCTGGTCGTAACGCGTCGCGACAGCGCCGCGCGTCTCGGGCGTCACGCCCGACGTGTAGCGCACGACTGCGTTCAGATTCTGCGCGTTCTGCTGGTCCATCTGCGCGCGCGTGATGACGGACACCGACTGCGGCGTCTCGAGAATCGGCGTGCCCGATTTGGTCGCCGACGAGTTCCATTCGGCGACATAGGCGTGGGTCGGCCCGTACGGTTCGTCGCTGTCGGTTTGGGCCGTCACGCTGACGGCGGGCAGCGTGCCTTCTTGCTGGACGTCGGCCGGGGCGCCAGCGGAGGCGCCGGGCCGCGCATCGGTGGACTGTGCCCCCGCGTGCAGGGTCGCCAACGCGAGCAGCACCGCTATCGTGATCGGCCGCAGCACGGTCGAAAGTGTCTTGCGTGATTTCATTGGTCTTTTGCCGGATTTTTTGTAAATGCGAATCATTGTTATTTGCGATGCGCATTGTGCCGCTTCGTTCTGCGTTTGTAAAGTTCGCGTGTGAGGTTCGGAAACCCGCGTCGATGCAGGCGATGCTGAACTCGCCGGCATGGTTCGATGCAGGGTGGTCAGGCACACTTCGCGTCCGCCACCAAGCTGGCGTTTGCGCGCCACGCCAGCGCTGGCGACAACGCGGCCTTGCGCGTCTCGTTGCGCGAGAAACGGCTAGTATGGGTCTCTTGTTTCAGTTCTCTGCGCCAGCGCATTGCGCCGGGCAAGCGCCCCCGCGAGAACGCCGCCACTCAACGGACCAGACGACTCCTCACCATGATCTTCGTCATCGTCAAAGTCATAGCGGCCGTCGTGCTGCTTTTTGTCATTCTGGCGCTCGAAGTCGTCGTCGCAATCGGGCTCGATCTCTCGCTCCGACGGCTGCGCGATCGCAAGCGCGCCGGCGCGGCCAAAGCAAGCACCGCATAGCTCATCTTCTTCTCATAGTCGTCGCGTCAAGAGGTGCCTTTCGACAGGAGGCAACGATGAAGGGCATTGGCGGAATCGATCACGTCGCGATCACGGCCAACGATCTGACGTCGGCGTGCGCGTTCTATGACAGCCTGTTCGGCGCGCAAGTGGTCGCGCGCAGCACAGCGTCGGCGAAACCGTGCTGGTGCGTCAGATCGCGCTTGGCGGCGCCGTGTTGAGCATTCACCAGCGAGGCAATGGCGTGAATCTGGTCGCGGCCCGTCCGACGCCGGGCGCCGCCGATATCTGCTTTCGCTGGAACGGCACGATCGACGAGGCCGTCGCGCTGCTCGCGTCGAGAAACATCGCCGTGCTGGAGGGCCCGACGCCGCGCAGAACCGCCGACGGGCGGCCCGGGCATTCGATATTCTTTCGTGATCCGGACGGCAATCTTCTGGAATTGATGGCGGCGGATTGAACCGTCGCCGCGTCGATGGCGACGCGGCTTCCCAGCTATGTATCAAGGAAGCCGCGATGCGCGAATCAGCTCGTCAGAAGGTTTCGCCGATCATCTCTTCCGTCTTGCGCCACAGTGCGTCGGCGTTGGCGGGATCGAGCGCGTATCGGCGGACGCCTTCGCTCACGGGCGTAATGACCACGTCGTCGGCGACGATCTCGCTCACGTGGCAGTTCTCGCAGTAGCGGCCGCCGAACTCATCGGCCGATGCGACGACTGCCGTCCACACCGATGTCGCCGCGCCTTGCGGGACGGTCTTGAACTCGAACGGCGCCTTGCCCTCGGACGCCAGCTGGGTGTTGATCGTCTCCAGCAGCCCCGTCATCTGCCCCTCGTCCATGTGACGCCCCAACTCGGTGTGAATCCCGCCGGGATGAACGGCCGCCGCGCGCACGCCGCGCGCCCGATGCCGCCTGTCGAACCCGAGCGCGAACAGCACGTTGGCCGTCTTCGCGCGCCCGTATGCGACGAACGGGTCGTAAGGCGTTCGCTCGAAGTTGGGATCGTCGAGATCCACGTTCGAAAACCGATGCCCCGACGACGCCAGCATCACCACGCGGCCGCCCGGGGGCAGCAGCGACGCGAGCCGGTTCACCAGCACGAAGTGCCCGATGTGGTTCGTGCCGAACTGCGTTTCAAATCCATCGGCCGTCTTGCCGAACGGCGTTGCCATCACGCCGGCATTGGCGATGATGACGTCGAGCGGCTTGCGCTGCGCCTGCAGCGCGTCGGCGCACGCGCGCACGCTATCGAGGCTCGCGAGATCGAGCGAAACCAACTCGATGCTGCCGCCCGCCGACGCCGCCTCGCGCCGCGCGTCCGCGATGGCGCGCGACGCCTTGTCCAGATCCCGCGCCGCGCCGATCACGCTCGCGCCCCGCGCGGCAAGCGAGCGCGCCGTCTCGACGCCGAGCCCCGCCGACACGCCCGTCACGAGAATCCGCTTGCCGCCCAGATCGACGCCCGCCAGTACGTCGTCCGTCGTCGAAGTTGCACCAAAGTTCTGAGCCATTCACTTTCTCCGCTTGCTGTAAGGTTGACGCTTCGCTCCGTCCGGGATAAAACGGAGCCTCCATCCGCTTTTACATACTAACCGGAGTCTCCCTCCGCTTGCAAGCATCAAAATCATGACTCATTCGACGCCGAAAGAACGCAAACCCAGAGCCGACGCGCTGCGCAACCGCGAGCGCATCCTCGACGAAGCCAAGAAGGCGTTCACGCGGGCAGGCGGCGACATCAGCCTGGAGGACGTCGCGCGTCAGGCGGGCGTCGGCCCCGGCACGCTGTATCGGCACTTCCCGACGCGCGATGCGCTGCTCGAAAGCGTGTATCGGGCCGAGGTGGAAAAGCTCGCGAACGAAGAACGCCGGCTCGCCGATTCGATGCCGGCGCCCGAAGCGCTGCGCGCGTGGATGCTGCTGTTCGTCGACTACATCGCGACGAAGAAGATCATTGCGCCGGCGTTGAACTCGATCGTGGGCGGACCAAGCCAACTGTTCGAATCGTCGGGTGCGCAAATCAAGGAGGCGATCCAGTCGCTCGTCGCGCGTGCGATCGAAAGCGGCGACGTTCGCGCCGACCTCGACCCGCTGGATCTGCTGCGCGCGCTCGTGGGCGTGTCGAACGTCGCGTCCGCGCCCGACTGGCAGCAGAGCGCGAGGCGCCTGGTCGATATTCTTCTGGTGGGCTCGCGCCCGCCGGAGTGAAAGGGCGTCAGGCTTTCCGCTCGCGCTGAATGGTGGGCATCGCGCGTGCATGCACGCCGCATCGCGAAACGAAAAAAGCCTCCCAGAAAGGCGGCAAATCAAGACCTGAAGAAAACGTTTCAGACGGCGCACGGGCTGGAAACGATGACGCATGCCCGCCGACATGACGTACTGGCTCCTGCTCATCGACGCAAGCGCAACGCCGTTCATTTGCGTCAGATTCGTGCGCGTCTGAAGCATCATCGTATTGATTAGCACCCCATATTTATTTGTCTTTTCGCCACCCACAACAATTGCGCTTTATCCATGGCTCGCCAACGAACAGCGCCCGCCATTGATGTTCCCGATGCAACACCGTGCTCCCCTTTGCGAGGCTTCTGCACGCGAGCGCATGCCTCTACGATTCATCCTGCGCAACCGAGCCGCGAATGTTTCGCGCGCCGTGCAGCACGCAAGCAAGCCGCAACCACCGACAATAATCCGGATGACGACACTACGCCCACCGCCGCTCACGTTACTCGACAGGTATCACGGACAAGAACCGCGCACGCTCTATTCGACGACGGTCACCGTCACGGGCGGCGACGCACGTCATGGCCGCGCGTCGGGCGCGGCGCGTTCCGACGACGGACAACTTGCCGTCGAGTTGCGCTTGCCGACATCACTAGGCGGCCCCGGCGGCGGCACCAATCCGGAGCAGTTGTTCGCCGCCGGCTATGCAGCGTGCTTTCACGGCGCGCTGAGCCTGTTGGCCGCACGCGCTGCCATTCCCATCGCGGGTGCTCGCGTCGATGTCACCGTCGACTTCAGCCGCGACCCGATGGATGGTCTGTTCGTCCTGAGCGCGCGCACGCTCGTGCATTTGCCGGGCGTTCATCGCGCGGTGGGCGAAGAACTCGTGCGCAACACGGAGCGGTTCTGCCCGTACACCAAGATGGCGCGGCAGGGCATCGTGAACATCGTCGCGCTTGCCGCGCCACGCGATACGGGCGAATCCTGACGCGAATCGCCGTCTTGTAGAGAGGTTGGTTATGAAGCGAATCGATCCCTGGATGCAGATTGTCAGCGGGTTGCACGAGCGTGCGCCGTACGCTGCACCGCCGAGTCCGATGCCCGTCGCGCAACGGCCGCGCAAACGGCGCCACGCGATGACAGGCGCAATGACAGGCACGATCGCGCGAGCGATGGCCAACGCCACCTCCATCCGCCGCATCGAATGGCAGACCACCTGCACGATCCTCGTGACATGGAGCGATTCCACGCTCGGCCACTATGAAGACCAGACATGGCGCGAGGGCTTTGCGCGCACAGCGGGAGTTTGCGGGCTCACGGGCGTGCCGGTGCGTCGCGGCGATCCGGTCTTCAGGCCGCTTCATCGCGGCAGCACATTGCCCGCCAACGCGCTCGACATGATTCTCGCTGACCCGCTGCGGGCCCAGCGCTACTCGCTCAATTGAAAACGAAGTACCACAATGAGGACCATGAAGATGTCGAAGCAAGACGAACAAAAACAGAATGTCACCCGCCGGAATCTGCTGATCGGCAGCGCCGCTGCCGCCGGCGGCCTCGCTGCATCGCTGATACCCGGCACCGCGCAGCCAGCCGCATCATCGCGCGCCGCGAAGACGGGCGGCGTGCGCACTGCGAGCTACATCACCGCGAAAGACGGCACGCAGCTCTACTACAAGGACTGGGGCGGCGGGCGACCCGTCGTGTTCTGTCACGGCTGGCCGCTCAGTTCGGATAGCTGGGAATCGCAGATGATGCTAGTGGCGTCGCACGGCTTTCGCGCCGTCGCCCATGACCGCCGCGGCCACGGACGATCGAGCCAGCCGTGGAACGGCAACGAGATGGACACCTACGCCGACGACCTCGCCACAGTGTTCGACACGCTCGGCCTGAAGGATGCCGTTCTCGTCGGATTTTCGACGGGCGGCGGAGAAGTCGCGCGCTATCTCGGCCGCCACGGCACGCGCCGCGTGTCCAAAGTCGTGCTGGTATCCGCCGTGCCGCCGTTGATGCTGAAAACGCCCGCGAATCCGGGTGGCCTGCCCATCGATGTATTCGACGGACTACGCGCGGCGCAACTGGCCAACCGTTCCCAGTTCTATCGCGACGTGCCGTCGGGCCCGTTCTATGGCTTCAATCGGCCGGGCGCGAAGCCGTCGCAGGGTTTGATCGATTCATGGTGGATGCAAGGCATGCAGGGCGGCCACAAGAACACCTACGATTCGATCAAGGCGTTCTCCGAAACCGACTTCACCGAAGACCTGAAGAAGATCGACGTCCCCACGCTGATCATCCATGGCGACGATGACCAGATCGTACCCGTCGACGCCGCGGGCCGTGCGTCGGCAAAGCTGATCCGCAATTCAACGCTTGTGGTGTATCCGGGCGCGCCGCATGGCCTGACGGACACGCATAAGGATCAATTCAACGCGGACCTGCTCAAGTTCATTCAGAGCTGACATCACGCAGGCTTCGAGACGCAAGGGCAAGCATCTCAATGCTTGCCCTTTTTATCAAGCAGCGCTTGCACGCCTCATGTCGTGCTTCGCCTTCAGACTTCATCCACGCCGATCAGCTGGATCTGACGCTCATACGCCGTGGCGCCTTGTTTCCTTGCAGCACGTAGCGCGTCGCGCAAGCACGAAACGCTCGCACGATGATCTCCTTCGAGACGTAAAGCAGCAGCCTTCGTGATGAGCACTTGAGGGAGATGCAACGCGTCGCCGTTCGCCACGATTTCGACGATCGTTTCGTCGCATATCAGCGTGGCACGCCGCGCATCGCCGATGAAGCAAAGCGCCATCGCCAGTGCGTTCCTGAATATCGAAGCAGGCATCGTGTAGTCGCATGTCTTCATCCCGCCCAGGCAGGCTTCGAGCAACGCAATCGCCTCCCCCGCTCTTCCTTCGGCGAATGCGATCTGTCCGCGAATCCCCTGCGCCGCGTAGCGATAAGGCGTGAATCCATTCACCCTGACGAGGGTGTCCAACTCGTCGGCAATACGCGTGAGCCGCGTCCAGTTTCCCGTCCACGCAAACACTTCTCCCGCCCAGATGAGGGTGACACATTGCGTGGCCGGATGGCGAAGCCCACGCGCCTTTTCGATGGCGTCGTTAGCGGCATGCTCTGCGTCTTTCGAATGCCCGGTTAGCCAGAGATTTCTTGCTTTTCCGCTCAAGGCCCGCAAATACAGATTGATGCCGAGCCCGCAAGGTACGAGCGCATAGCCTTCATGTGCGGCGTTGGACTCGACGACAGCGTCCCAAAGCCTCGACGAAGACGCAATGTCGCCCATCATATGCAACGCTACGCCCTGCATCGAATAGACTGCCGACGCGTCGCGCCCTTGCGCCAGCATCCATTGCACGGCCTCTGTTGCGAAGGACAATGCGCCGCGAAAATCGCTGATCCGGTAAAGGTGCATGATCAGCCCGCACAGGAGCCGCTCGTGCCACGCGGCATCGCCCAACGACATCGCAATCGACAAGCCACGTTCGTGGGCGATCTGCACCTCGCGACTGTTGCTGCCCGTGAACATCAGCGCCTGGCCGTAAGAGGCGACCAGTTCCAGTTCGATCGGACTACCCCGCTCCCGGACGTCCAGTTTCGCCAGCGCGATCTCTGTCCATTTTCTAACCTCCCCGACCATCGATCTGCGCAACAGCAGCCGCGCATAAGACGCGACCAGCCTGCAGCCCGTGAGCACATCCTTCTCGCGCACCAGCGTCCATTCGAGGGCCGCGCGCACATTGCCGAAGTCGGCGGATTGCTTGTCACAGGCATCGTCCGCTACAGGTTCATCCAGCCATCTTGCCGCATAGAACGACGTATGGCGGGCACAAAACCGGTCCAGCTCGCCCGCTTCTTCCAGCTTCACGCGTACATAGGAGCGCGTCGTGTCGAGCAGGAAATAGCGGACCCCGGTGTCGTGCAGCCTGACGTCGAGAAGCGACTTGTTCGACAACTGGTTGATCGCTTCCATTACGTCGGCACGCTCGATGTCCTCGGCGGCCAGCACGCATACCGCCGCTTCGAGCGCGAAGCCGCCGACGAACACTGCAAGCCGCCTCAAACATAGCCGCTCGCGTTCCGTCAACAAGCCGTAGCTCCAGTCGAGCGTCGCTCTCAGTGTCTGATGCCGCGGCACGGCCGTGCGGCGACCGTGCCACATCAACCGGCTGTTGTTGTCGACCAGTTCGAGAATGCCTGCGAGGCCGAATGTTGGCAGTTGCCTCGCAGCGAGTTCAATTGCCAGCGCAATACCATCGAGTCCGCGGCACAGCCGTGCCACCGATTGCGCATTCTCGTCCGTCAATTCGAACCGGCAACCCGCTTGCACAACACGTTCGGCAAACAGCCTTACCGCAGAGTAGTTGAGTGCAGCGCGTCCGCTGAGCATTTCGCCAGGCGGCGGTACTTCGAGCGGCGGAAGACGGAACACATATTCTCCGTCGACATTCACGACTTCTCGCGAGGTCACCAGTATGGATATGCCGGCTGCACTCCGGTAGAGCACTTCCACGACCTGCGCCACGTCATCTATCAGATGCTCGCAGCAATCGAGTAGAACGAGCGTTCTCGTATGGCCGATCGCAGCGCACACTTCGCCGATCGACGCGGTTCCTTGTCCCTGGCGAAGCGCGGCGACGAGCGTCGCCGAGACGAGATCGGAATCCCGAATGACAGAGAGATCGATGCAGACGACCCTGCCGTCGAATTCTTCGCGCAAGCGTTCCACTACCGCATTCGCGACCGTCGTCTTGCCGATGCCGCCGGCGCCGACAATGCTTACGAAGCGGCGCTCGCCCAGTTGCCTGATGATCTGCTCGATCTCACGTTCGCGACCCACTATCGCGTCGCCGCCGCACTGCAGGAAGCCGCCGTGAAGACGCGCGCCGACGGGCACATCAGCAGAGCCGGAACCTGCCGGTGCGCCGCCACTCACCACCACTGTGGCGACGAAGGTATAGCCGCGCCCGGGCACATTCACGACGTAGCTGACACCAGGATCACCGTCGGACAACGCCTTGCGTAGCGTGACGAGATGAAAACGCAAACTCCCTTCTTCGACGACCGTATCGCGCCAAACCTCGGCGAGAAGGTCGCGCGTACTCAGAACCGAACCGGCCTGGCGCACGAGTGCAATGAGAATGTCGAGTGCGCGCCCGCCGAGTTTGACCTGCTTTCCGTGACAAACAAGCAGCCGTTTATCCGGAAACAGAAAGAACGGTCCGAACGAAAACCGCGTAGCGACTGGATGCGATACCGTCGGTCCGTATTTCGATAAGCTGGCAAACAAGTATCATCTCGCATGAAGTGATCGCTTTTGCCGATTCTATACGACGCCTTACAAAAACCGAACCTCTTAAAAGGTTGAAATACCAAAACTGAAACTCGAGTATCCGGTCAGTTTTCGCCTTTACGTTAGACGATTTTCAACGCCGGTCGGCGCACGTCGGGGAATGTGTCTGTCTGCCGGTTGAGCAGAATGAAGAGCCTGGCGATCTTTCCGCCCAATAGCGAAAAATGCAGATTCAGAACGAGTGGATTGGGCAAGCCGCTCGTATCGAATGTGCCCGTGATTACTGCAACGACTGTCGTGACGCGATAGTGATCGAAGCTGCGCAGCACTTCTATTCTCAAACTATCGGCGATGACTTCTCTTGCAATCCAGCCTTCGATCGCGGGACGTCCCCAAAAATCACGTAGCTGATCGTTGACGAGCGCGTCCTTCCTGAAATGCGCTCCCATTGCATTGGCGTCGGCACGATTGAATGCCGACAGAAACGATGCAATCACATCTTTATCTCCTTGCGCGCTCTTTCTGATTGGCTTTTTCCGACCACGCATCCCGGCTCCTCCAGGGAACAAGAGCGCAAATGGTCGCCGATTCTACTGCTTTCGTCTGCTATATCCTGTTAGCGGTTGTTAGCCATTGCGATATGTCCATTGTATTTTGCCGCTAGCGCTGCGGTTTGCTCTATAAACCAGCATCGACATGATTTGCGAGGAATACAGTGTTCTCATGGGAACGACAATGCGCAATACCCAATGTCCACTGGCGGAAGAAGCCGTCGATACGCTACCTGCCGGCTTCAGTACGAGCTATGCCGCGGTCATGACCTTCATCGCCGTCGCGACGGAAGAGAGTTTCGCGAAAGCGGGCGATCGTCTTGGAATCGGCAGATCTTCTGTCAGCAGGAACATTCAGAAGCTGGAGCAGCAGCTCGGCACCAAGCTCTTTTCGCGTACGACCCGAAGCGTCAGCCTGACTGCCGAAGGTGAGATCTTTTACGAGTCGTGCAAGCCGGGCATCGACCGGATTCTGAATGCAATTGAACAGATGCGCGATCTGCGCGCCGGTCCGCCGCGAGGACTGCTGCGTATCAGCTCGACGGTCGGTTTCGGCAGAAAGGTGGTCGCGCCGCTGCTTGGGGAGTTTCGTTCGTTGTACCCGGAAGTGTCGATCGATCTCGCGCTGTCCGACAAGCATGCCAACTTCACGCACGACGGCATCGACATCGCGTTTCGCAATGGGCGCGTCGACGATGGCCAGATCATTGCGCGGCGGATCATCCCGATGCACATGATTCTTTGCGCATCCGCAGACTATGCGCGCAAGCACGGCTTGCCGCTGACCGTCAGCGATCTTGCCGGGCATCGTGCTGTGAATTTCCGCTTTTCGTCGGGAAGAATTTTCGAGTGGGAATTCAAGGTGAACGGCGAAATGATCAAGCATGCTCCAGTAGCACCGCTGACCTTCAACGATGCGGATCTCGTACTCGACGCGGTACGGAATGGACAAGGTATTGCGCAAATGGCGGGCTATCAGGTGTGCGATCACATCGCAACGGGCGCGCTCGTGCCATGCCTGCAGCAATATGCGCCCGACGATCGAAGCCATTTTCTCTGCTACTTGAGCAAACAGCACATGCCATCCCGAATGCGCCTGTTCATCGACTTCATGCTCGACCAGATACGACGGCTCGATCTTCAATGCGCAGTCGAAGCCCTTCCATCGGCGAGCACATACGAGGGTGCGCGATGAGATCCTGCTTCCCTGCGCTGACAGCAATCGTCCTCTGGTCGTCTTTCGCGACGCTGAGCATGCCGCTGAGGCATCTTCCTCCGCTACTCGTCACGGGCCTTGCGCTGATCGTCGGAAGCCTCGTCACCATTGGCCATGTCAAGGCGTGGAAGGTCAAGCTTCGCACGTTCGTGTTCGGATCGGGTTGCCTGTTCCTATATCACTTCTTCCTGCTGAAGTCGTTCACCTACGGCTCAGTCGCCATTGCCAATCTGATCAACTACACATGGCCTTTCATTCTCGTGGTCCTGTCGAACCTGTGCGGAGCGCGAAGATCCGGTTGCCTGGCGGAATTGAGTTGTTGCGCCGTCGGATTTCTCGGCTGCGCCGTGCTCGTGCTGCATCCCATTGCAAACGGCAATCACGAATTGCGCGACCTCGCCGGTTACGGATTCGCTGCTGCCGCCGCCCTGGTTTGGGCCACTTACACGCTTCTCACGCCCAGATTCGAGCCTCAAAGCTCATGGGCCGTCGGTGGATTCTGCGCAGCAAGCGGAGCGACGGCACTGGTCGTGCATACGGTTGCAGGACCAGCCGTCGCGGTGAACCTTCGCGAACTCGTGTGGATCGCGGCAATCGGAGCAGGGCCGCTCGGCATGGCGTTCGTCGCATGGAATCGCGCGTCCCGGATGGTTGATGCCGGCACGCTCGGGGCGATCTCGTATCTGTGTCCGCCGCTGTCGCTTCTGATGCTGCGCTTCGCCGATCCCGCCTCCGGCATAGACTGGCTTATCGTGACCATCTCCATTGCGATGAGTGCTTGGGGAATATTCATGTCGCAACGATGGCGTTTGACGTCGTTGAGTACTTCGTGACCGTGAGCTTCGCTATTTCCGGGCGCATCCATCGCATGCTTCAAGTTTCCAGTTCCATCGTACTGGCAGCATCCCACCTTTCGCCTGGCGACAACCGCTCGACCACGTTGATCGTCAGTTCGCGCACGATGTTCACAAACTGCTGCTGCGACGCGTACACCGAATCCTCGTGCGTAGGCCGTTCGAATAACGTGCGTGTCGCGCCGACGAGCACGGACGCCAATTGCCGGCTGAGCATGTCGCGCTGCGGGCCGCTCCACGATGCGTCGCAGCGCAGCGTTTCGAGCATGCGATGCGTGGCCGACTGCAGGTGCGCAAACGTGTCGCGCAGCAGGTGCTCGGTATCGAGCCTTGCCCATACGGCACGAATGGCGTGTACTTCACGCGGCCTTTCGGCGTTCGCCGTCACAAAAGCCTGGGCGAGTCCCGCGACCATGTCATCGGGGTTGCATGCCCGCAGATCCTCGCAGGCATTTCGTACGTATGCGACGATCCGATCGAGCTGGCGAGACACCGTTGCATCGACCAACGCCTGCTTGTTTTCGAAGTACTGGTAGATGGTACCGACGGCAAAACCGGATCGCTTTGCGACGCGCGTTGTCGTCAGGCCATCGAAACCGTGCGCGTCGAGTATCTGGATGACTGCCTCGAGCACAGTCTCGACAGTTCTTGCTGCACGCAGTTGTCGCGGCGATTTACGAGGCGGCGGACGTTGGACGTTCATCTTCGCAAAGGTAGTGGGAGCAGATTATCTGCACGCCGTTTCGGGCCGGAACGGGTGCATTGGACACGTAGATACTGCGGCTAAAGCGCTCAAATGTAATGTGCCGGTTCCGCATTCTCGAACTGGGCCACTTGCCTCTGCCCACATTTCCCTACTGTTCCAATACCCGTATTTCACAACATGTCCGTGTCACAAAGCCGGGGTCCCAAACGTCTTGGCTATAAGGGCTGCAAATGCAGTGGAAAGAGCGCAGCATCCCGTTCGGATATGGCCGCGAAGCAGGCGACAAACATTCCTGTTGTGATGAGTGATCGAGATGAAATCCCCACGCGAATGGGCAGGCACAGGCGCTCCACCATCGTATGGGCGCTTGCGCTGGGCGCACCGGACGCAAACGAAGGTTTACAGCGCTGGCTCTATAACGGATTGCGTCTGGCCATCGTCACAGCGCGACTGCCAGCAGGCAGCGTGCTGCCGGGCACGCGCACGCTCGCGAAGCAATACGGCATTGCGCGAGGCACCGTCGCGGCGGCCTATGAGCGGTTGCATTCGGAAGGATATCTGGTTACCCGCACGGGAAGCGGCACGCGCGTAAGCACGACGCTGCCCGATTCAAAGCCCCAGATCCCACCCGCCCAAACGCCGCAAGCGACGCATGAGCGCGACATTTCGCGGGAATGTCGCGCGCCGTGGATACACCGGCTCAGCCAATGTGACCCGCCCTTTCCTCTCGCAACCGCAAACGCACTGCCGCAGCCATTTCTTCCGCATCGCGGCGACATTCGCCTGTTTCCCGTCGATCTGTGGCGTCAACTTCACGTGCGGCAGTTGGGGCCTTCCCGCTTGCTCACGCTCAACGACACGAGCCCGGGCGGATTACCCGCCTTGCGCTGCGCGATTGCAGGACATCTGGCCATTGCACGGGGCGTGCACGTGTCGCCGGAACAGATCGTTGTCGTCGGCAGCGTGCAACAGGCGCTCGATCTTTGCATGCGCTTGCTGACAGCGCCGGGCGACGCCGTGTGGATGGAAGATCCCGGCTATATGGGCGCGCGGCAGATCATGCACGCGAGCGGCGCGCATGTCGTCGATGTGCCCGTCGATTGCGAAGGCTTGCGTGTGGAAGACGGCGTCCGGGAAGCACCTGCGGCGGCACTCGCCTACGTAAGCGCATCGCGCCATGCACCGCTCGGTGTGCCGCTATCCGCGCGCCGGCGGGCTGCACTGCTGGAGTGGGCGACGCAAAGCGGTGCGATCGTGTTCGAAGACGACTACGACAGCGAGTATTGCTCCCGTTCGGGCCCGCTGCCGGCGCTGCGCAGTCTTCCCGGCGCCGACTCGCGCGTCGTGCTGGCGGGCGCCTTCAACAAGGTGATGTTCCCGTCACTGCGGCTCGCGTATGCGGTGCTGCCGCCGCAGCTTGTCGAGCCGTTCGTCCGCGCGGCGTCACTCACGGCCAGAAGCGCAAATGGATTGACGCAAGCTGTGCTCGCGGAGTTTCTCGGCGATGGACATTTCGACCAGCATGTGCGCCGGATCAGAAAGATCTACGCCGCTCGCGCAAGCGCGTTCGAACACGCGGCGCAGAAGTACTGGCAGGATCTCATCGACGTTGCGTCTGTGTCTGGACTCGATGTCGTAGGGCGACTGCGGTCGTTCGATGAGCACACGGCCGTTCAAAAGCTGAAAGCGGCAGGTATCGATGCCGCGCCGTTGGGCCGGTACACGCACCGTCATACGCAGCGCCCGGCGCTCGTGATGGGCTTCGCGCCATTCAGCGAAGAGGAAATCGATCGCGCCGCGCAACGGTTCGCAGCCGCCTTGCACGAAACGGTAACGACGGTGGAATGAAGACGGCGTGTCCGCGCCGGCGTGCCGCTTGTGACTCGCGGCTTCAATCGCGTCGGTCTGATATCGCGCGATTGAAGGCTCCGCATGGACACGCTTATTGCAGCGTGTACCCGTTATCGACAATCAGATCCTGACCGTACAAGCCGCGCGACGCAGGCGAAAGCAGGAACATGATCGTATCGGCGATTGCGTCCGGTTCGAGGAACTGACCTGTCAGCAGCCTCTGGTTCACGCGCTCCGCCACCTTCGCGAGTTCGTCTTGCGGCAAGCCAAGCGTGGACCATATTGCAGTCGCAGTCGGCCCCGGCGACACAAGATTGATCCTGATGCCTCGCGCCGCGAGTTCGACTGCGAGTGTTCTGGCTTGTGCCTTCAGCGCAGTCTTCGTGGCGATATAAGCGGCGAGCCCGGGAAAGCTCACTGACGACAGAAAGGTGCCAATGAAAACGACGGACGCTGGTTTCGCCAACCCCGCCTGCAACGCTCGCAGCGTGTTCAATGCGCCCGCGCCGTTCACAGCCCATTGACGTTCAAACGCCGACGCATCCAGGCCATCGGCCAGTTGCGCAATTCCGGCATTGGGCACGAGGCAATGAACCGGGCCGATCGCTCGTGCGCGTTCGGCAAGCGCGAGAAGATCGGCGCTTTTCGCCACATCTCCTGCAATCCATTCGAGCTTTTCTCCGTATTGCGAAGTAAGCGTACTCAAGCCGCCGATGGTTCTGCTCATCGCCAGGACGCGCGCTCCGTGCTCCAGTAAACGTTGGACCGTCGCGAGTCCTATTCCGGAGCTCGCTGCCGTTACGACAGCAAGGCGATTATCGAAGACCTTAAACATGGTTCTTTCCTTTTCGTTTGTTCCGTTCTTTTGTCGGGCGACAGATCGTGAATCGCCCTGACGCGTTGCACGAATCAAGAATCGGGCCAGGCGAATAGCCCTTGTTTATAGGGCGATTTCAATTGCACGCTGTCGAATCGACCCGAAGCAAATTGACTCCGTAGGTGGTCTTATCGACAAGGCGCGCCAATCACGCAGTTCGCTGTAGCGATTGCGCTAGTTCTGCCGCAACGAAGTCGATAAAGATTCTTGCCCGCGACGGCATGCTTCTGCCAAATGCGTGAAGCGCCTGCACGGGAATGGTGGCAAGCGCGATGTCGGGTAACAGCACGCTCAAGCGGTTCGCAGCGAGATCGGGTTGCACTGTCGTGCGCAGAAGCTGCGCGATTCCCAGTCCGTTGACAGCGGCCACTCTCATCGCGTCGCCGCTGTCGGCGTCGAACACGCCTTCAACTGTCATGCTGCTTCCATCGCCAAAGATGACGGGCATTGCGCGTCCGTTGAGCCAGTAACGCACATGCCGATGTGCGACCAGGTCGTGCCTGCTTTCGGGCGTGCCGTGCCGTCGCAGATAGTCCGGGGATGCAACGAGCAATAGCGGAAGGTCCGCTATCGGCTGAGCGTACAGCCTGCTATCGACCGTCTGTCCGACCCGGATGGCGATATCGAATCCTTCGCGGATGAGATCGACATGACGGTCGCTGATGCTCACTTCGAGCGCGAGTGCCGGATTGTCAGGCATCAGTTTTTGCGTGAGCGGTTCCAGCAAGGCGCGCCCCAGCTCGCCGGGCAGACTCACACGCAATCTGCCGACGGCTGTTGCGGGCGCTGCGAGTACGTCGTCGGCTTCTTCGAGTGCGCGCATATGCGGCGCAATGCGCTCGTAATAGACCTGGCCTTCGTGGGTCAGCACGAAGGCGCGGGTCGAGCGCTGAAACAGCCGAACGCCAAGCCGCTTCTCCAGCCGCGCCACGCTCTTCGATATCGCCGACGGCGTCGTTCCAAGCGAGCGCGCAGCGGCCGTAAACGAACCCGCCTCGACCGCCCTCACGAATGCAGGCAGACCACTCAATCTCTCAGCAGACATGGATGACACTTTGGAAAAATTGATTGTGCCGTTGCAGGACTACAGCGCGCTGACCTCCGACGTTACCTTGACGCCGTACGCATACACGCGTTGAACAACGGAGAATCAAATGGATCGGCTTAAGAACAAGGTGGCTGTCATCACAGGCGGCAATAGTGGAATTGGCTTTGCAACCGCAAAGCTCTTTATCGCGGAAGGCGCGAGCGTCGTGATCGTCGGGCGCCGCGCCGATGCCGTCGATGCGGCAACGGCTCAACTCGGCGAACGCGCGACGGGGTTGACCGGTGATCTCGCGGATGCGCAAACGCATGCGCGCGTAGCCGATCTGGTTGCCCAACGCTTCGGCAAGGCCGACATCTACGTCGCCAATGCAGGCATCAACACGATCACGCCGTCAGACGAGGTCAGCATCGAATCGTACGATGCGCATTTCGCTGCGAACACCAAAGCCGTGTTCTTCGGCGTTCAGACAATCATGCCGTTCATTCGCGACAACGGCGCCATTCTGCTGACCAGTTCGATTGCAAGCGCGAAAGTTCTCGACGGACACGCTGTTTATGCGGGCTCCAAAGCGGCAATTGAAGCGTTTGCCCGAAGCTGGACACTTGAATTCAAAGCGCGCGGCATTCGCGTCAACGTACTGAGTCCCGGCCCGGTCGATACGCCGATTCTTTCCAAGCTCGGCATCGACGCGACGTCCCGCCCCGCGTTCGAGGCAGCCGTCGCCGGGCGCATTCCGCTCGGGCGCCTTGGACGCCCGGAAGAACTGGCGCGCGCCGCGCTGTTTCTCGTCAGCGACGAAAGCAGCTTCGTCACGGGCGTCAATCTGCGCGTCGATGGCGGCATATCGCTGACGTGAGCCGCGATGCAAGGGCGAGGTTCACTCCGGCGCCCGGCGATACTTCGCGACGTATCGGGCCTGCGCAATGACGTTGCCATGCATCTGATAAGCGACGAGCGCGGGGCTCGATGCCGCGCGCACATCGATATGCGGCACGTTCAGCGCAGACGCCGTGACGACATAGCGATGCGACGTTCCCTGCGGCGGACAAGGACCGCCGTAACGCGACTCGCCGAAGTCCGTCAGCGTTTCGACGGCGCCCGTCGGCAAGCGCTTTGGATTGCCCGATGCACCCTTGTCGATCGACGTAGCCGTCGCCGGAATGTTGACCACTTCCCAATGTGTCCAGCCGAGCCCGCCCGTCGGCGCATCGGGATCATAGATCGTCACGACGATGCTCTGCGCGCCCGCCGGTACGTTCGACCACGAAATATGCGGCGATACGTTGTCGCCGTGGCAGCCGAATCCGCCGTACACCTGCTCGTTCGCGAACTGACCGCGACTCAGGTCGTCCACTTTCACGGTGAAGGGTTCGGCGAGCGCTATCGCCGGCATGATCGAGAGAAGCACTGCAGAACAGATCGTCGTTCGAAGAACGGTCAGCCGCATCGCGCGCTCCGTTGCAAGAAAAACGTGTGACGTGTGCGGCGGCGATGCGTGAGAACCGCATCACGGCCGCACCCGGAGATCCGCCCGGTTCGCCTTTACAGCGCGAGCGGCTACATCCGTCTAGCCGAACGTCGCGAGGGGATCGCCGGCGGCCAGTGCCTCTACGCGATCGGCTGCCGGCGGATAGATCCACTTCGTGTTGATCATCCGCTTGCGCTCTTTGCCTTCGGCACGCGTCAGCTTGACCTGACGGTCCCAGCCTTCCGAATAAATGGCGCCCCATTCGCCGAGATCGACGCACGTCGCGTAGAACGGCTGGCGGTACTGGAGCGTCGGCAGACCGAGCAGATCGGCGGCGACGTTGTAGCCGCCGAACTTGCCCATCACCATGGCGTGCTGGCAGGACATCAGCGCGTAGTGTCCGTCGTCGTCGGTCAGGACTCGCGCGACGTCGCCCGCCACGAACACGTCGCGTGCTTCCGGCACACGCAGGTCTTCGGCGGCTTCGACGCGCCCAAGCGGATCGAGGCGCGACGATACCTGCGCGGCCAACGTGCTCGCGCGCATGCCGCCAGCCCAGATCACCGTCTTCGCTTCGATGCGCGCGCCCGACGCCGTCCGCACGCCGTCTGCATCGATCGCCACCACGCCCGAGCCGAGCACGGCCTCGACGCCAAGCGACTCGAACGCCTCGGCAATGAAAGGACGCGGATTGGCCCCGAGATCGGGACCGATTTCATCCTGCGAGCCGATCACGACGACACGCGTTTGCGCGTCGGCGCCGAACACATCGCGCAGGCGCTTCGGCAATTCGGTTGCGACCTCGATACCCGTGAAGCCACAGCCGACAATCGCGACGGTGTTGCGCGCAGGCGTTGCGGGCTGCTTCATCAGGCTGGCGAAGTGCTGATCGAGCAAGACGGCATCTTCGATACGATCGACCGAGAACGCATGCTCCGCAAGACCGGGAACGGGCGGGCGGCTCAGCTTGCTGCCGCTCGTCAGCAGCAAGCGGTCGTAGGCGAGCGAACGCGTTTGCCCGTCGGCCGACACGACATTGACTGTCTTGTCCCGAACGGAAATCTCATCGACGCTGCCTTCGACATACTTCACACCCACGGCCTCGAGCAGCGGCAACAGCGGCGCGGCCATCTTCTGCGGCTCGCTTTCATACATGCGCGGCCGGATCTGCAATTCCGGCTGCGGCGAGATCAACGTAATTTCGACGTCGCTGCTGCGCACGCCGGCGCTGTCGAGCACGCGCGCTGCGCCCAGCGCGCCCCACACGCCGGCGAAACCGGCACCCACGATCAGGATCTTCTGCGACATGAATTTGCCTTCAGTTAGAGAGTTACGAAGTCGATGGCGGGCACCCTGGTCGACACCATCGGGACCGTGCATCGTCAGGCGGCGTGCGTCGATGAACGCCGGCGTGCCGCACCATTTCTGGCAGGTGTGACGGATTGTAGGTTTGGACGCGCGGCGCCAGAAGACACGCAGACAGCCGCATCGTGTTGTCTCGACAGCAACAATCGATATCGCCGGAAAGGGGAACTGAGGAGGTGGTGTGCGACCAAGGCGGCCGCCATCGCCGCGCTATGGATGGCGGTTGCTGTAGTTTGGTATCGACCCATTGGCGCGAGCGCGCCTGAGTTCCGCCACGACTTCGGCGCGCGACTTCGGACGCTGCGCCGATGCATGAACCGTGTGATCGCGCTGTGCGGCAGAGGACGCCTGATGCGATCTGGCGTGGGTCTTTCCGCTCGACGCCACCTTCGCATGCCGCGCGGTCCGCTCATGCTTGCGGTCCGGTTCATGTGCGACAGGCAACGCATTCTGTTGCGCCGGGCGAGCCTGCACGGCGTTCACGCTGGCAGGCGCGGCGGCCTGCGGGCTGTCACTTGCCGTCACGAGCGCATCCGCAGCAGCGCGAGCCTGTTTCGCCTCGCGCGCGCGCAATTCCTGCTGCAGCGCCAGCGCCTGGGGCAGATCGCTGTGGACGGCGAGCACGGCTTCGAGCAGCACCTTCGCGGCCGTCAGATCGTTGCGTTGCAGACTGTCGTGGACCGACTGCAGCACGTACGCGATATCCGCGTCGGAGGTGTCGTCGTGCGCGATGGCGGGCGGCGCAGTGCCCGCAGGGTTGGCAAGCTGGGTGACGCGTGGAGTGACAAGCGGGGCGACAAGCGGGGCGACAAGCGGCGCTTGGGGCGGATTGTCGGCGGTGGGAATATCGTCGCGCTGAAATAGCGCGGGCCTGGAGGAGTCTGCCGACTCCATATGCAATGCCACCGCGGCAAGGGCGAGTCCGCCCATCACGACGCAGCCCGCAATAGCCTTCCTGTCGAAGCGACCGTTCATCGTTTCACTCCAGCGCGAAGCCGTTTCGAGCAAGACGGATGCCCACCCCGCCGCACGGCCCTATCGCAACATGATAAACACGGTCAGCGCGACGCGTCACTAGCGCGTGAAGCGCGGGAAGCAAGCGATGCGAACGACGCGCCATGCATGCCGCTTCAAGAAAGACCGATGTAAGCATTGCGCACGCGTTGCGAACGCGTTCCAGCGGACGGCACGAAGAATGCTGGCAAGGATTGGTTTGTCCTATCTCCATTGCATGCGCGAAGCGCCCGCCCGGTCGCCGACTACACTGAGTAACGGAAACTAACGCAATCGCATGCGCGCCTAATCTTTCACGGAGGATTGCAGCATGAACCACGAGACCCAGGTAGAGGCATCGCGCGACATGAAGCGCGCATCGCCGTCGAACCTCGCACGATGGCTCAGCATTCTGTTTGCCGTGCTGTCCGGCATGTATCTGCTGGTGGGGGGCGGCTGGCTCGTCGCGGTCGGCGGCTCGCCCTATTACGTGATGGCGGGCATCGCGCTGCTCGCGATCGCGTGGCTCATCGCTCGCGGCAACGGGCTCGCGTTGTCGCTGTATGCGCTGCTGCTGATCGGCACGCTGATATGGGCCGTCGTGGAAGCGGGCTTCGACTTCTGGGCGCTCGCGCCGCGCACCGACATCCTTGTGCTGTTCGGCATCTGGCTGCTGCTGCCCTTCGTCTACCGTCTCTTCGATGCATCGGCGCGGCGCGGCGCTGTCGCACTCGTCGTCTGCCTCGTGCTCACGGGCATCACGCTCGCGTATGCCGCGTTCAACGATCCTCAGGAGCTCAACGGCACGGTTGCAGCGACGGCTCCCACGCCGTCCGCGCAGGCGGACTCGCAGCCCGGCGACTGGACCGCGTACGGCCGCACGCAGGCGGGCACCCGTTACTCGCCGCTCACGCAGATCAATCAGCAAAACGTCAAAGACCTGCAGGTCGCGTGGACCTTCGAAACAGGCGACAAGAAAGGCCCCAATGATCCCATCGAAATCACGGACGAGGTCACGCCGATCAAGGTCGGCGACATGCTCTATCTGTGCTCGCCTCATCAGATCCTGTTCGCGCTCGACGCAGCGACAGGCAAGGAGAAATGGCGCTTCGATCCGCGCCTGAAGGCAGATCCGAGCTTTCAGCACGTGACCTGCCGGGGCGTGTCGTATCACGAGACGCAAGCAGCCGCCGCCGCCAAAGACGCCGCCGCGCGACAGGCATTGCCCGCGTGCGCGCGCCGCGTGATCCTGCCCGTCAACGACGGCCATCTGTTCGAACTCGATGCGGCAACGGGACAACGCTGCGCGGGCTTCGGCAACAATGGCGACCTCGACCTGCAGCATCTGCAGCCGGTGAAGACAGCGGGCCAATACGAGCCGACCTCGCCGCCTGTCGTCACCGACAAGATCATCGTGATCGCCGGCTCGGTGACGGACAACTACTCGACGCACGAACCGTCCGGCGTGATCCGCGGCTTCGACGTCGAAACGGGCAAGCTCGTGTGGGCGTTCGACCCGGGCTCGGATACGCCGAATGCGATTCCCGACGACCAGCACGCGTTCACGCTGAATTCGCCGAACTCGTGGGCGCCTTCGGCCTACGATGCGAAGCTCGACCTCGTCTATCTACCCATGGGCGTGACGACACCCGACATCTGGGGCGGCAACCGCACGCCGCAGGATGAGCGCTATGCGAGCGGGCTGCTGGCGCTGCATGCGTCGACGGGCAAGCTCGCGTGGTTCTATCAGACCGTTCATCACGACCTGTGGGACATGGACCTGCCGGCGCAGCCGACCATCGCCGACATCACCGACCGCAACGGCAATGTGATACCCGCCATCTACGCGCCCGCGAAAACCGGCAACATCTTCGTGCTCGACCGGCGCACGGGCACGCCCATCGTGCCCGCGCCCGAGCAGCCTGTTCCGCAAGGCGCCGCGCAAGGCGATCGCGTGTCGCCGACGCAGCCGTTCTCGCAGCTGACCTTTCGCCCCACGAAGAACCTGACGGGTGCCGACATGTGGGGCGCGACGATGTACGACCAGCTCGCGTGTCGCGTGATCTTTCATCGGCTGCGCTACGAAGGCACGTTCACGCCGCCGTCCGAACAGGGCACGCTGGTGTTTCCCGGCAACCTCGGCATGTTCGAATGGGGCGGCCTGGCCGTCGATACCGACCGGCAACTCGCGATCGCCAATCCGATCGCGCTGCCGTTCGTGTCGCGGCTCATCAGGCGCGGACCGGGCAATCCCGAGCAGCCTGCCGCGAGCGGCCAGGGCGGAACGGGCACGGAAGTCGGCATCCAGCCGCAATACGGCGTGCCGTTCGGCGTCACATTGAATCCGTTCCTGTCGCCCGTCGGCTTGCCGTGCAAACAGCCGGCATGGGGCTATGTCGCCGCAATCGATCTGAAGACGAACCAGGTGGTGTGGAAAAAGCGCATCGGCACGGTGCGCGACAGCGCGCCCGTGCCGCTGCCGTTCAAGATGGGCATGCCGATGCTCGGCGGCCCGATGACGACGGCCGGTCACGTGTTCTTCATCGGCGCGACCGCCGACAATTACTTGCGCGCGTTCAGCACGGATACGGGCGACGAGTTGTGGCATGCGCGTTTGCCCGCGGGCGGACAGGCCACGCCGATGACCTACGAGGCGAACGGCAAACAGTTCGTGGTAATCGCGGCAGGCGGGCACGGCTCGTTCGGGACGAAACTCGGCGACTATGTGATCGCGTACGCGCTGCCGAATAAATAGCGCGCTTGCATGCGCGCGCGCCGCCGCGCATCGCTTGCCGTTGCGAATCGACCGGCCAGGCACCGCGCATGCTCACGCGAATGCGCAAGCGCATCGCCGGGATGCGCGCCGTATCCGATCGAGGAGAGCGACATGGCTGAGCGTGACGAACGAAACATCGACGAGCGCATTCGCGAACGCGCGTACGAGTTGTGGGAACGCGACGACGATCCGAAGAAGCATGCGGACGAGTACTGGGATACCGCGCGCAGACAGATCGAAGCGGAGGGCGTCGACGACGCGTCCGTCACGCCGCCCGTCGAGCAGTCGGACAAACGGCAGCTCGAAAGCGAAGACCCGCAGGAAGGCGACACGCCCAACGTCGAGGCGGTGGCCAAGCCGCGTGCGAAGCGCACACGATAATGCGTCGTGAGCGGTTCGCGGCGTTGTCTGAGATTTTTGGCGCGGACCGCTTCAAAGCGCTCGCCGAGTTGCTACCATTGCGGCCCCTTGCCCGGGTGGCGAAATTGGCAGACGCACTATCTTGAGGGACTAGCGCCGAGAGGCGTGCGGGTTCGAGTCCCGCCCTGAGCCAAGGTGCCTATATCATTTGCCCCAACCGCTGCAACACTGCTTACTGCGTCTGTTTCAAGGTTGGTCAGGAAACTGCCGCCCTTGATGGCCGTCTGCACGCCAGCCGCCAGCGTGGATTGTGTCGCGATACCACGTGCCTGCTGCGACAAGCTGGCTCCGGTGGACCCGGTCGATTGCGAGATGGTCGTTCCGACCACCGAACTCGTCCCGGCCGTCTGCCCAAGCGTCTGGACACTATCGCCGAGTTTGTTCGGGTTCAGTGACAAGTACGCAATACCAATGCACTCGTATGGTGTTGTGCGTCACGCCGTTGGTAATGCCCACCGACAGCATCGCCACGCCCACGGACTCGGCAATGCCGGCGAGACCGAAATCAGTTTAATCATTCTCATCTTTCCTCCCCGCAGGATTGATTCCAACGCGTCGAAGCAATTTCCCCTGTTGTCGTTGATGATGCGTATCGTGGCGTACCGGAAAGCGCTGGACTACACGAGGCACGCCGTATCAAACTTCGGATTTACTTGCTTCCGGCCTTCCTAAGATCTTCAGAAATTTCTCCGAGGCGTCGCAATGCAGCCCACGGGTCATTCGCTAGCTCTTCTGAATTAACATCGAGCATATGCGCGTACCCGTCTGCCACCTTCCCCAACGTTCCTTCGATAACCAGCGCGACGTCCCGTTGGCTCCCGCAATCTGTCAAGATATTCCGCAGTGCAGAATAGAAGGCAGTGTTGTACGGCGAGAGACGTGCCAGTTGCTTCCTCTCCCAGTTCTCGGCCAGCCAACCAAGATTTTTTCTCAACTCCAGGCTCAGTTGCATATTCAGTTCCTTGATTCAACTTTGGGCCGATCGTCACCGGCGGATTAAAACCATATCGAGCCCCCCGGGACGAATACTTGTCATCCGCATTGCAGCGGTTCGGCAGCGCGACGCAGGGCGACCCGTTGTACCGGGCAGCAGACCACCTTGGCAGCTTACTGCGCATGCTTTTCCTGTGCGATTACTTCAGCAACATTGAGTTCAGCCGAGAGATACATACGTTGCTCAACTGCGGCGAATCGGTCGATCAGTTGCAGCGCGCCATCTATACCGGCGAGATCGTGCAGGAGCGCGGACGACGCCGCGACGAAATGATCGCGACATCGGGCTCTTTGAGGCCGCTCACATGTCAATTTCCGCGGAACGTGGCGGCGCGTGGCCGGATCGTGAAGCGGTTCCGTAAAGCCGTGATGACGTGTCTGCGAAGAAGCAGCTACGGCGAAAGGTGCGCGCAAACAGGAAGCGCATGGAGAGGATTTGCAGCCGCACGCATTCACGCGATGATACGTTCGAGCATTTTATCGAGCCAATTAGGCATTACGGGTATCAAATCCGACTCATATACTGGTCTCACTTACGGAAGCGAACTGATGAGAACGAGTTTCGATGTCGCGCGTCCGGGCCCTCGCACTTTAGACCGCCACTGGCGCCAAAGTGCCCCTAGCATGAACATGGAGAAAATCATGAATTACATCATCAATATATTGAGTCGTTCCGTCCTTATGACGCGCGACCTCGATTACCACCTGATCCGCGCCGCGATGGTGATCATTTTCGCGTGGTTCGGTTACGATAAATGGTTCGATGTTGAGATCACAGGACTGCTTCCGTTAATCACCCACGGCCCGCTTATCTTCTGGATGCCTGCGGTGTTGGGCGTTGGAGGCACAAGCATTCTTTTGGGAACGGCAGAATGGACGTTCGGCTCTTTACTGTTCTTGGGCTACTGGAATAAGAAATTGGGCGTCTTGGGCGCCCTCGGTTCCACGTTCAGCTTCATAGCAACGTTCTCGATCTTTCCATTCGCGCCTGGCGCTTGGGAGCACGCCGCTGGAGGCTTTCCTGCCATGACAATAGTTTCGGCTTTCCTTTTGAAGGATCTTGTTCTGCTGGTTGTTTCCGTGTATCTGCTCAAGCAGGACGTTGCCCGAGTGATGGAGGCCCGCGGCTCTGCCGCACAACGGGACGTCGGCCCTTTCCGCAAACTGAAGGTATAACGGCTGCAGGAACGTGTCCCTGGTCCACCTGTCATGGGTTTGGGGATGCGTCTTGCGCGGTTTACAACTACCGCGCTATGCGCGATACGGTTGAACAGTTTGCCGGCCAAGCGGTCGGCTTTTTTTTTTTGCCGTGAGAGAAGCAGCACAGGGCAACTCAGCCGACGAAGCGAGAAGCAACTTGCGCTGCAATCACCGGAGGTAATCTCTCTGACCCATCCTGCACGGTGAGAAACAAGCGTAACGTTGATGTCGTGCCACCCTGGCATTTAGACGGCCGCCCGGTCCGGCAAAGCGGCCGTTCGATTTCGAAGCGACCGGGCAGGCACCCATTACCTAGACGGCATATCGAATGATGCTCTGATCTTGAACGTTCTCGACCAACTCATCAGCACGAGATAAAAGCCGAAGTAGCAACGGGTTTGTATTCGCACTGTTGTATCCCATGGCAAGATCAATCGTCGGCGGCACGCCGTCGAGAGCCCGCGCAACTACATTCGGTGTCAGCATGTTTTGCGCATACAGCGGGATAAGCGTAACGCCACCCGTGGAGGTGACAAGCGACATTGCCGACGGGAGGTTCTCGCCTTCGTACCCCGGCTTGAGCGTGATTCCGACTTTCGATGCGTAATCCTGAATCACGGACTCCAATACAGGCGAAGTCCTGGCTGAACTGACGTAGATTTCGCGGGCAAGATCCTGCGGCCGGATTTTTTTGCGTGACGTCAGGCGATGGTCTGCGGGCAGCACGGCGATCAGAGGCTCCTTTGCCAAGACCTTGAAAGCCAGGCCATCCGTCTGTCGCTCATGGCGAAGAAAGGCAACGTCTAGCTTCCCTCGCATCAGCCCGAGCGCAAGTTCTGGGGAGGACTGACTGCACAACGTGATCTCGGCCTGCGGCGCCTCCTCGCGGAGGATCCGTAACGCGTGGGGTAGCCACACAACTTCCTGCCCGGCAAGGAAACCCATGGACAAAACAGGCTTTTCCGGCTGGTCCGCCCGCCGCGCGCCGTCAGTAGCCGCTTCAACTTGCAACAGCGCCAGGCGCGCGTGATCAAGAAAAACCCTCCCGGCGGCAGTGAGCGCCACGCCACGTGCCTGGCGCTCCAGCAACTTCACACCGACTTCGGATTCCAGGTCGCGAATCTGCCGGCTCAACGACGGCTGCGACGTGTGCAATCTCCGCTGAGCGGCCGTCAATAGGCTGCCTTCCTCCGCAACGGCCACGAAATATCGCAAATGTCGAAGTTCCATTGGATTTCCGATATGCCTTCAAGGCATAGGTAAGTGCCTTACAAAGCCTTTGTCCTCAGGGAAAGGGATGCCTATTCTTTGCAGTAGCTTCCGTCTATGCATCGACGGAGGCACCGCGGCACACCAGTCGCATCCACGAAGGAGAGGGCAATGTCTATAGATTCCAAGCTTAGCATCGCGTTCCGCCACTGCAGTCCATCGCGGCGTTGTCGGAGTGCGCTCCGCTCGCAGTTTTCAGATGCGCACTGTGAAATTTGACTGCGAAAGAAGCCGCCCGCAGCGCTCTCGATGCCTCGCGGAGCACCAACGCTTCAATCGATCTTTTTAAAGGAGGTACCAGCGATGCCTACGATCACCACTCCGGACGGCGTGCAGATCTTCTACAAGGACTGGGGGTCCGGTCAGCCGATCATCTTCAGCCATGGCTGGCCCCTGTCTGCCGATGACTGGGACGCCCAGATGATGTTTTTCCTTCACCACGGCTACCGGGTGATCGCCCATGACCGGCGTGGGCACGGTCGGTCCGAGCAAGTCGGCACCGGCAACGACATGGACCACTGGGTCGCCGACCTCGCTGCACTGACCGAACACCTCGGCATCCGCGACGCGATCCACATCGGGCACTCCACCGGCGGCGGCGAGGTGGCCCGCTACGTCGCTCGTCACCAGGAGCGGGTCGCCAAGGCAGTGCTGGTGGCCTCGTTGACGCCGAACATGGTGAAAACCGACGCGAACCCTGGCGGTCAGCCGCGGGAGTGGTTCGACGCGGTTAAGTCAGGCGTGCTCGGCAACCGGTCGGAGTTTTACCGGGCAGTCCCGGAGGGTCCGTTCTATGGATTCAACCGTCCAGGCGCCAAGCCGTCGGAGGCGGTGATCGCGAACTGGTGGCGCCAGGGCATGGCCGGCAGCGCCCAGGCCCATTACGAGACCGTATCCTCCTGGCTGGAGGACTACACCGAAGACCTGAAGAAGATCACTGTGCCGGTACTGGTCATGCATGGCGAAGACGACCAGATCGTCCCGTTCGCCAGTTCGGTGCCGCGCGCGGTCGACCTGCTCGCGAACGGTGTGCTGAAGACATACTCTGGCTTCCCGCACGGCATGCTGACTACCCACGCGGACGTCCTCAACCCGGACCTTCTCGAATTCATCAAATCCTGACGGGACGCCGGCTCGAACCAGAACAGGGAAGCGGAGGTTCACTTCGTCGACGCGGGACACTTCCCGCTGGAAACGCATCTCGACGAAGTCGCGGCGATCATCCGGGCATTTCTGGCGCGGACCGTGGATTCGGCGCAAGGCGCGGCACTGTTCGGAGAACTGGGAGAAGCATCGGCACCTGCCGAGGCGAAAGCATTGCTCGACGGCATGCGTGGCGTGTTCGGCTTCGTGCCTAACCTGGGCTACGCGATTGCCGCCGAACCGCCGGTGCTCGGAGCCTATATCGCGATGCTCCAGTCTCTTGGGGCAAGTTCGCTCGACCCTATCGCACAGCAAGTCGCAATGGTCTCCGCAAGCCGCGCAAACGCTGCGGGTTACGGCATTGCCGTGCATGCCACTCTCGCGGCGAAGCTGGGCGCATCGGCCGACGTCGTCCAGGCACTGAGAAACGGAAGCACAATTCCGGATTGCAGGCTGGAAGCCGTGCGTCGCTTCGCTGCCGCAATCGCAACCAACCGGACGCAGGTATCGGACAGTGACGTCAATGCCCTGAAAGCCGCGGGATTCGACCACCGCGCGATGGTGACCATCGCATTGGCTGCCGCCGCAAAGACACTCGTGAACACGGTTGCTCATCTGTCGCGGCCCAAAATCGACGCCGGTTTCCGCGCCGGCTAACCGTATAACAAAACGCCCGACGGGACGGCAGCACCAATGTGGTCTCGCGATCGCGCGTCGCGAGCAGCACAGACGGAACATTGATCAGCGTTTGCCCAATTCGACCAATGGTGATACGCGATAGGCCGAAGCCGACTCTTTCGATTTGCGGCGACAAAACCACGATCAGGCACTGCTTGAGCAGTGCTTTCACCTATTCGCGCGGGCAGCAATATAAGTTGATCCATTAATGTCCCTTGATGGGCGAACCCGAAAATCCGAGGTCGCCTCGAACACTGCGATCCATGGTGAAAGCCGAACTTCCGTAGACGACCCTGAGCGGAAATGACCGGCTCGCAGAAGCAGACGTTCAGGAACGCCGAAATCAAGCCGCGCCGCGAAGCGGCGTCTGCGTGACTGCGTTTCTAGGTGCCGTGCAAGATGATCCTGGCTTGGCGAACCTCATAGACGAACTCGGGCGCGTTGATGTATTGCACGGCCTTGTCCCACAACGGGTCAGTACGGTCGTAAAGATTGGCCGCAAGTGCCTTAATTTCTCGCGGGGCATCCTCCCGAAAGTAGGCCTTGTTGTTCCGATTCTTGTCGTAACTAACACCCGTGATCTCGAACTTCAACGGCTTTACACGCTTGGACTTCTGCTGCTCGATGTCGTTGTGGGCGGTTTCCCATGTTATGGCGCGCGCCATCAAGTAGTAGGTGTGTTCATCAAATTTACCGTTGATGGTATACGAGGATCTTGGTGGGTATTGCGGTTGAATCCTTCTCTCGTACAGAGCGCCAACGACGAACCTGAAGTGAAGGCTGTCCGATGACATTTCGTAGCGCTGGCAATCGACGACGTCCACCCAGTGTCCCTTCGCCTGAGTGAGATGTTTCTTCACGAAGAGAACGGCAAGCGCCTCTTCTGTGTTCGCATACTCCCGGTACTTCTTGAGTAGCCTGTGATCCATAAATCAGACACCTTGGAATGCACTAGAGTCGGCCGAGGGGAGGGCGCCCGTCGGCATTATTGTCGAATCTGTTAGATGTGTACTACACCCCATTGAATTGTTGCATTCAGTGCGCGAGCGAACTTAACTCATACGTACCTTGCATCATCGGATTGTTGGTGATCTAGCCTGCAGCGTCGAATGTCTCTTTATGGCCGAAAGTGTGGGTTCGCTGACGAAGGAAACTGACGTCGGATTGCTTGATACTGCCACTGTCCGCTGTCTGCCGCGTTGCTGATGTCGAGCCCGTCTGGCCGAACATCGGTCGAGGCGAAATTGTGCGCGTGTTCGTAGCCCTCCCCGAGCAACGACGTCTCGGCCATCCGCATAATGACGTCAACCTACAAGACGATTCGGAACAGTCTGCACCGCGCGGACGGGCCGTGGCGGCTAAAGGCGCAACGTCAGCTACGCCGTTATAAGCCCAAACATATCGGTGGTATTTTGGGTCGTATTTTGCCGACGCGGGAATGCCGGACCGCCTACTGGCATACGAAAGCAGGGATTTTTTCATTCCCGCCCTGGGCACCAAGGCATGTACCGACAATCGCGCGCCGCTTATTCTGTGGCGCTACGCTACGGATTTGGCCCGACTCTCAGTCCGGCACGACGTGACGCCGCAGCGCGTCATACCGTCTTGAGCGGGCCTCAGTATATTCTTCCTCTCCATAACATTCCAAGCACGAAAATCGCCATACCTGTTCGGAAAATCCGCAAGTGGACCATCCAACGAACCGGCGACTGGCTCAATACAACTGCACGCTTCGACGGCAGTATGTGTCGAACGAGTCTCGTCCAGAAGACTCCCAATGAAGACTATCTTTTGCTTCACCCAAACATCTACCTGAGTGCCGCGGCAAGAGTCAGATACGGCACTCCCTCCAGACACATCTCCAGGTACAGCATGAGCACATCACAAAAGGTTGTCGTCGTGACGGGAGCATCGCGGGGCATCGGCGCCCAAGTCGTGAAGGCGTTTCGGAAGCTCGACTATCGCATCGTCGCGACCGCGCGTTCGATCGGGTCATCCGACGATCCGAACATACTCACCGTAGCCGGCGACATTGGCGATGCGTCCACTGCGCAACGCGTCATTTCCGAAGGCATCCGCAAATTTGGCCGGATTGACACACTGGTGAACAACGCGGGTATCTACATCGGGAAACCCTTCACGCAACATACCGTCGAGGACTACGCCGCAGTGGTGAATGTCAACCTCGCGGGGTTCTTTCACATCACGCAACTCGCGATTGCCGAAATGGAAAAGCATTCGAGTGGCCACGTGGTCAGCGTAACTTCCAGTACCGCCGACGTTGCAATTAGCGGCGTGTTTTCGGTGCTGGCGGCGCTGACCAAAGGTGGTTTGAACGCGGCCACGAAGTCACTTGCAATCGAGTACGCCAGGAAAGGGATACGCGTCAATGCCGTCGCACCAGGCATCATCAAGACGCCGATGCATGCGCCGCAAACGCACGAAGCGCTGGGCGCTCTACATCCGCTCGGATATATGGGCGAGATGAGCGATATCGCCGATGCGATCCTGTTCCTGGATTCGGCGCCGTTCATCACAGGGGAGATCTTGCACGTCGACGGCGGCCAGAGCGCCGGCCGCTAAATCTCCACGGGCGATGCGACACGCGTTGTCGCATCTGGTAGAACCGAATTAGCGTCGATTCTCCTATACCCAGACACGCAGGGCAGTGCTATCAACGGTACTCCGCCATCGGGTTCGTTCTCCTCCAGCTTCGCTCGACGCGAGGTTCGGATCTTCTTCATCGTGGACGCATTCTGCTTCTTTATCATCCCCGCTGCGACGAGAGTCACGACTCGTCGCTCCCGTGGCGGCAGCAAGTCGTACGCGGCGCGTAACGCAGCGTTGATTGCTCCGCGACAAAACGCTCGCCGTCGCGCGCCAATGCGTTTGCGACGGCGTCGAGCATCGCCTGATCGCGGAAAACTCGGCGAGAAAGTCGGACTTGCCAGCCGCAAATCGGATTCAGGTGTTTTGCTTTGAGCGGCGAAGCCATTCATCCAGGCCCACGCGGCCCAGGCGCGCTTCGCCCATGGGCACCAGCGACTGTTCTTCGACGAGACCGCCAAAATAGCGCGCGGCGGGATCACGCACGACCTCGCGAGGGTCGCCAACATGCTTCAGATAGCGGGCAATGATCTCGTTGAACGGCGCACGCTCAGGCCCCGCTATCTCGACGATGCCGTTGCGTGGCGCCGCGAGCGCGGCCTCAGCCATGTTGGCCGCAACGTCGTCAGCGGCGATAGGCTGAAAGAGACCCGGCGAGACCCTGACCTCGTTACCCACCGCACACGAATCCGCAATGCCGCCAAGGAACTCCAGGAACTGCGTGGCGCGAACGATGGTGTAGGGAATGCCCGATGCTTCGATCAGTTGCTCCTGCGCGACCTTGGCACGAAAATAGCCATTCTCCGGCGTGCGCTCGATACCGACGATAGAAAGCGCGACGTGGTGCCCGACACCCGCCGCCTCCTCCGCTGCGAGAAGATTGCTCGTCGATGTCTTGAAGAACTCCAGCACCGCGCTGTCCTCGAACGATGGCGAGTTGGAGAGATCGACCACTACCTGCGCGCCCGTCATGGCCGTCGCGAGTCCCTCGCCAGTGATGCTGTTGACACCGTTTCGGGGCGAGGCCGCGACCAGTTCATGCCCTTGCCCGGCCAGAATCGCGACAGTCTTTGAGCCGATCAGGCCCGTACCGCCGATGACGACAATCTTCATGACGCGTTCTCCCTATCCGTAGCGGCGGATTCCGCATAAGACCATCATAGACATTCGCCGCCTCTCCGGGCAGATGCGTGATGCGACTCATACTGTTGTCTATTTGGAACCAATCAAGGACAGCCCGTCGCTGCTTGCTCATTCATCCGCTCAAGCAGTGAGCGACTTGTGCGGAGTTGATGTGAAACTGCGTTTCGTCTGATTTCATCAGCCTGTCGAGACCGATCCGCGCGATCGCGCCGATCGGCGCGCTCTTCCTCGAAAACAGTTTGACCGCCCGCGCGTTCAGCCCGGCCCGCATTGCGTGCTCAAACTGACGGCACCGCAGCCGGCTGTCTCGCTCGGAACCGACCGTTCTGTCCCGGAAGATGCCCTGCTGCGAATGCTGGAATCCTCCCACAGAAACGCCCGCTCGCTCATTCCGACGCGGCAGCGACCCGGCCCGTCTGACAGCGGTGACCTTTACGCCAGCAAATGGCGATGCGCTTCGATGAACTGTTCGGGCGTCGCTAGCGGCTCACCGACGATCTGCGCCGCGCTCTTATCGATGCCGGCAAGCAGTTGCTCCTGCTGATCGATCTTGACCGCCTTGAAATGGGCGGCAAATGAAGGATCGCCGTCCAGGCCGAGGGTCTTGACGAATTCGTCCACCGAGACCTGCTCGAAACGAACCTCCTTTGCGAGCGTCTTCGCGAGGATGCCCGTGAGTTCGATGTGGCTGACTTCGACCGGGCCTGTGACCGGGATGATCGCGTTACCGAACGCCTCGGGATTCTCAAGAATCTTTACGACCACACGTGCGATATCGGCCGCGGCGATGGGCACGAAGCGACTGTGCGGATCGAACGGCGTCAGATAGCGGCCGGCGCGGATCTCGGCGGCTGCGTACAACATCCATTCGGCAAAGAAGTTGACGCGAAGATGGGCTGCCGGAACGCCCGAGCGGTCGAGGATCTGCTCGGATAGCCAGTGGCCCATCGTTGCCGGGCTGCGTGCGTGCGGGCGCGACTGCCGTTGCGACATGTAGACGATCTGTTTCACGCTGTGCTCGCTTGCGGCCTGGGCGAGGATCGCGGCTGCTTCTACTGCGCCTTGCGTCAGCGGATAGCAGAAGTAGACGCCGTCGACACCCTTCATCGCACGACGGACATCTTCGATCTTCAGCATGTCACCCGTCACGATGTCTGCGCCCAGTTTCTTCATCGCCTGAGAACGGTCGTCTTCACGGCGAACAAAAGCCACGACGTTGTGGCCGTGTGCCCGCAGGAGGCGAACGGTAGGCGCGCCCGTGGCGCCAGTGGAACCTGTGACGAGAAACTTCTTCATATAAGCCTCCGGAAACTAAGAAAACGCGGGCACGGCGTGCGCGCCATGCTCGCACGGTCAAGCAGTATGGTCATCATGTTATGGGGCGCAAGCACGCACAGAACAATTCAATGCGGCCGTTCAAACATGATGACCATCATGCTTTGATTTGCGAAGCATGATGGCTATACTGTTTGAAGTCAATTCATTTCTTTCCGGTTTTGTCGGAGGACGTATGCGTTACCCGCCAGAAGAGACGGCAGAAAAGCATGCCCGCATCCTGGAACAAGCATCGATTCTGTTTCGCGAACGCGGATTTTCCGGCGTCAGCCTGAGCGAAATCATGAAGGCGACCGGCCTTACTCACGGCGCTTTCTACCATCACTTCGAGTCAAAAGAGGATCTGATCGCGAAGAGCATCGAAGACACCTCGGCCAAAGCGCTCGAGTCGATGAGAGAAGGCGCGGCGCGCGGCGAACTGAGAGCTCAGTACGTGGACGCATATCTGACGGAGCAACATCGCGACGACAGAGGCAGCGGATGCATGATGGCAGGATTGGCCGGCGAGATTGCCCGTGAACCCGCCGCTCAACCCGCCTTCACACAGCATGTCGAGGGGATGATCAAAGGATTCACTGAGCCTCGCGGAAAGACAAGAAAGAAAAATGCTCGTCGCGATGCGATTCACACGCTTTCAAGCATCGTTGGAGCCATCATTCTGGCTCGCGCGATCGATGACCCTGAACTGTCAGAAGAGATTTTGCGTGAAACGCGAGCAGCTCTCGACTGACGCGCGTCTGTCGCGGGGTGCCGTGATCCCGCGATTGTCGTGATAGCGCTTCGATAACTACGCTCGAGACACACACCTAACCCGCGCCCGCACAATTGACAATGCCCGCCGCAGGCATTCGCCTGCGGCGGGCATTCGGGGCGCTACGGCAAGAACAATCCGCCGCAGTGTGCCAGCACGCTTACATCGACACGGTGTCGGCCGCTTCCTTGAAGTCTTCGATCCGGTCGAAGTTCATGTACTGGTAGATCTTGTCGCCGTTGGCATTGAGCACGCCCATGTCGGCCATGTACTCGTCTTTGGTCGGAATCTTGCCAAGGCGCGAGCAGATCGCTGCCAGTTCCGCCGAGCCGAGGTACACGTTCGTGTTCTTGCCCAGGCGGTTCGGGAAGTTGCGGGTCGAGGTCGACATGACCGTCGCGCCTTCGCGCACCTGTGCCTGGTTGCCCATGCACAGCGAGCAGCCCGGCATTTCGGTACGGGCGCCCGCCGTGCCGAACACGCCGTAGTGGCCTTCTTCCGTCAGTTGCTTCTGGTCCATCTTGGTCGGCGGGGCCACCCACAGCTTCACGGGAATATCGCGCTTGCCTTCCAGCAGCTTCGACGCGGCGCGGAAGTGCCCGATATTGGTCATGCACGAGCCGATGAACACCTCGTCGATCTTCGCGCCTGCCACGTCCGACAGCGTCTTCACGTCGTCGGGATCGTTCGGGCAGGCAACGATCGGCTCGTGAATATCGGCGAGATCGATTTCGATGACGGCGGCGTATTCGGCGTCGGCATCCGGTTGCAGCAGTTGCGGGTCGGCCAGCCACTGCTCCATCGCCTTGATGCGGCGCTGCAGGCTGCGCGGGTCCTGGTAGCCCTGCGCGATCATCCACTTCAGCAGCGTGATGTTGCTGTTGAGGTATTCGATGATCGGTTCCTTGTTCAGGTGGACCGTGCAGCCCGCGGCCGAACGTTCTGCGGAAGCATCCGACAATTCAAATGCCTGCTCGACCTTCAGATCGGGGAGGCCTTCGATTTCGAGAATGCGGCCCGAGAAGATGTTCTTCTTGCCTTGCTTCGCAACCGTCAGCATGCCTTGCTTGATGGCGTACAGCGGGATCGCGTTGACGAGGTCTCGCAGGGTCACGCCAGGCTGCATCTTGCCCTTGAAGCGGACCAGCACCGATTCCGGCATGTCGAGCGGCATCGTGCCCGTGGCGGCCGCAAAGGCGACCAGGCCCGAACCCGCCGGGAAGCTGATGCCGATCGGGAAGCGCGTGTGCGAATCACCGCCCGTGCCCACGGTGTCCGGCAGCAGCATGCGGTTCAGCCACGAGTGGATCACGCCGTCGCCCGGGCGCAGTGCGATGCCGCCACGGTTGCTGATGAAGTTCGGCAGGGTCTGATGCGTCTTCACATCCACAGGCTTCGGATACGCGGCCGTGTGGCAGAACGACTGCATGACGAGGTCGGCGGAAAAGCCCAGACAGGCCAGATCCTTCAGTTCGTCGCGGGTCATCGGGCCCGTGGTGTCCTGCGAGCCGACGGAGGTCATCTTCGGTTCGCAGTACGTGCCCGGCCGGACGCCCTGGCCTTCCGGCAGGCCGCAGGCGCGGCCGACCATCTTCTGCGCCAGCGAGAATCCCTTGCCGCTGTCGGCCGGCTGTTGCGACAGGCGGAACAGCGTCGACGGAGCGAGGCCCAGCGCTTCACGCGCCTTGGCGGTCAATCCGCGGCCGATGATCAGGGGAATGCGGCCGCCGGCGCGCACTTCGTCGAACAGCACGTCCGACTTGACCTGGAACTCGGCGATCACTTCGCCGTTCTTCAGCGCCTTTCCCTCGTACGGGCGCAGTTCGACGACGTCGCCCATTTCCATCTTCGACACGTCGAGTTCGATCGGCAGCGCGCCGGCATCTTCCATCGTGTTGTAGAAGATGGGCGCGATCTTGCCGCCCAGACACACGCCGCCGAAGCGCTTGTTCGGGATGAAAGGAATGTCTTCGCCCGTGAACCACAGCACCGAGTTGGTCGCCGACTTGCGCGAGGAGCCGGTGCCGACCACGTCGCCCACGTACGCGACCAGATGGCCCTTTTCCTTCAGCGATTCGATGAACTTGACGGGGCCGCGCTTGCCATCTTCTTCCGGCGTGATGCCGGGACGGGCGTTCTTCAGCATCGCCAGCGCGTGCAACGGAATATCCGGGCGCGTGGTGGCATCCGGGGCGGGTGACAGGTCGTCGGTATTGGTTTCGCCCGTCACCTTGAAGACGGTGATGGTCAGGCTCTGCGGCACTTCCGGACGGCTGGTGAACCATTCGGCGTCGGCCCAGCTCTGCAGCACGGCGCGTGCATTGGCATTGCCCTTGTCGGCCAGTTCCTTGACGTCGTGGAACTGGTCGAACATCAGGAGCGTTTTCTTCAGCGCGTTGGCCGCCACGGTGCCGACTTCGGCGTCGGACAGCAGTTCGATCAGCGGCTGGATGTTGTAGCCGCCCAGCATGGTGCCGAGCAGTTCGGTGGCGCGCTCGCGCGAGATCAGCGGGCAAGCGGTCTCGCCTTTGGCCACGGCCGCGAGGAAACCCGCCTTCACGCGTGCGGCCTCGTCCACGCCAGCGGGCACGCGGTGGGTGATCAGGTCGAGCAAGGTCTGCTCTTCGCCGGCAGGCGGATTCGTCAGCAGTTCCACCAGTTCGGCGGTCTGCTGAGCCGTCAGCGGCAGAGGAGGAATGCCGAGCGCGGCGCGTGCGGCTACGTGAGCACGAAAATTATCAAGCATGAGGGACCGTGATTTTGCGTTTCAGGGGAAGGCGTTGCTGACAGGTCGAGGCTGCCATCGGCACTGCTTTGATCGCGATTCTAGTTGCGACTGGCATGCTGTGTCAAATGTCTTATGTCTTATATAAGAGTTGAACGCAACGACCGTCGCCCGATACACCGACTGGCGCATCCGCCGGCTTTGCGCCTGGCCGCGCTACATATGCTTACAAAGCTCACGTTTTGCGCGTGCACCGCCAGCCTCCACTCCGCGTTATTTCTCGCACACACACCCGTGGAGCCCGCAATGAACCCGAACGTGACGAACAACATTCCGCAACGCAGCCGCATTCATCCATTGATCGCGGGCGCAGCGATCTCCGTGATTCTTGCCTGCGGAACCGGCGTCGCAGCGATGACGGGCATTCTTCCCGTATCGCGCGCAGTGCCGGCGCCGGATGCGCAGGTCGCAGCAGCCAATGCGCAGACGGCCAGCGCGCCGCTCGCAGCTCAACCCGCCGTTCAACCTGTCGCTCAACCTGCCGTTCAACCCGCTCTTCAGCAGCCAGCCGCACAAGCCGTTGCACAACAGACGCAACCGGCTGCGCCGCCGCGCGTCCATCACACGCAAAAGCCGCATGTCACGCCCGCTCCGCAGTACGCCAACGGCGACTACTCGCAGACGTCTTCGCAACCTTCCAGCCCACGACCAATCGCCGCCGATCCGTATTCCGGCGAAGTCGTCGCGATCAACCCGGTTCAGACATCGGAGCCGACGACAGGCCTCGGCGCAGTCGGCGGCGCGGTTGCGGGCGGACTGATCGGCAACCAGATCGGCGGCGGACGCGGCCGCATTCTAGCCACGGTGGCAGGCGCTGTCGGCGGCGGTTTGGCGGGTAACGGCATCGAACATGCGGTGCGCAAGCAGACGAGCTATCAGGTTCAGGTCCGCATGCAAGACGGCAGCTACCGCAACTTCAGCTATACGACACAACCGCCCGTGCAGGTCGGCGAGCGCGTGCACGTATCAGGCGACACGCTGACAGCCTCGTGACGGCGTCAGCGAACACGATGCATCAGTTACTACCGGTTACAGAGGAAACATCGACGATGCAACCTGAGAACGACTGCATTTTTAGAATCTGCGCCCATGCCATCGAATGGCATTGATTCGCAAACGCCCAACGGACGGAGCAACAATTTGAAACGCCTCACTCTCATATGCACCGCTGGCCTCATCGCTGCCTGCTCGTCGACGGCAGCGATGGCGCATGTCGATGTCGGCGTGACGTTGGGCATTCCCGCCCCCGTCTATGTCGAGCAACCGCCCGTCGTGTACGAGGCGCCGCCGCCCGCCGTCTATGCGCCCGCGCCTGTCTACTACGGCTATGGATACGGCTATCCGGACGATCGCCGGTGGCACGATCATGGTCGTCATCGCGGCTGGCGTCATCATCACGACGATGACGACTGAAGCCGATCGGATGCGGATGCCAGTGCGCGCCGGTGCGATCGAACCGGCCGCTTCAGCCGCGACCCAGTAGCGAAGCGAGTTGCGGCAAACCGGCAGCCGTGACGTCGATGTACGGCTCGGGTGAAATATCCGCCTCGGTCTGTGGGCCGTTTTCATAGGGACGCGGAACGAACGCCGTGAGCAAGCCGCTGCGCTTGGCCGCCAGCAGATCCCACTTGTGAGCCGATACCATCAGAATCTCGCCGGGTGCAAAGCCGAGATAGTCGGACGCGAGTTGGTAGACCCGTGGGTCGGGTTTGAACGCGTGAACCAGTTCACCCGTCAGGATCGCATCGAATGGAAGCCTCTCGCGCTTGACGAGCGCGATCATTCCGGCCATCGACGCGTTCGTCAGCGTTGCAATCACGAACGTCTCGCGTAGTGAGATCAAGCCCCTCGCCGAATCGGTCCACGGCTTCATCTTCCCCCAGACACCTAGCAATCGGGTCTTGTCTTCAACAGAAAGCGTTTCGCCGCCCGGATAGCGCGAGAGCAAAGGGTTCAAGACCTCTGCGTAGACAGCGCTATTGGGTTGCCACGGCTTTCGACCGGCGGAGATCTCGACGATGGCGTCGTGTGCCGACGCGCTCCATCTGCCCGGGAAGGTCGACCAATGCGAAAGGTGCGATGCAACGGACGGAATGCGGGCAAGTTCACGCATCATCGGATCATAGAAATCAAAGACGGTGCCTTGCATGTCGAAGACCAAAGCCTTCGGGCGGACGATATGTTCCGCAGTCGTCATCGCGGCTCCTGACGGTATGGTTGAAAGTGTCTGAGCGAGTGCAGTGCCCGGGACGAACGGCAGCGATGCGAGCAGTTGCACAAAACGTCGTCTGCCGGGGTGAATGGGTTGGGGGTGTGATGGGTTCACGATGTTCCTCATCGAATGGTTCTGTGTCGTCGCCGTCCGTCGTGCCCGTTCAGCACTCTTCGACAGCGTGGCGAGGTGTCGCGGCAGAAGGCCGCCCGGACCATCGGTACATCGCCACAACGACCAGCCCTGCGATCGCCAGAGCCACGCCGACGTAGACCGTCGCGAGGACGTTCTCGCCTGTCAAAACCAGTCCGCCAAGGAAGGAGCCGCCAGAGATTCCCAGGTTGAACGCCGCGACATTGAGCCCGGCGGCTGTACCGACGGCCTGCGGCGCCACGCGTCGGGCGATCAGGACAACAGTCGCCTGCATGATGGGAGGAATGGCGAAGGCGAATGCGCCCCAGACGAACAGATTGACCATGACGAGAACCGGCTGATGCGCGGTGATCCACAGACTGGCCACCGACATGGCGAGTCCCGTCAATGCGATGTTCATGCTGGGCTTCGGCCCATAACGGTCAGAAAGACGGCCGCCGCCGATGGTCCCGACGACCGATCCCAGACCGAAGATCACCAACCCCAGGGTCACGCCGTCACTCTTCAGCCCCGCGCTATGCGTCAACAACGGCGACAGGTAGGTAAAGACCGTGAACGTCGCGCCCATCCCGAGCGCAGCCATCGCGTAGAGCGGCATCAACGCGCGGCTCTTGACCAGCGACAGCTGCGACAGGATGCTGCCCGAACTGCGTTGCGTCGAAAGCGCGGGCAAAAACCACCAGAGCCCAGCCGTCGCAAGCGCGCCCATTGCAGCGACAACGAGAAACGGAAGCCGCCACCCCATCAGATCTCCCAGCCATGTGCCGCCAGGCACGCCCGTGACCATCGCCACTGTCAGGCCGCTAACCATGATGGCGACCGCCCTGCCCGACTTCTGCGTCGGCACCAGCGACATGGCGACGGTCGTGCCCAAGCCGAAGAAAACGCCATGCGCGACGGCCATTACGATTCGAATCGCCAGCAACGCCGGAAACGCGCCTGAAAATCCCGCAGCAAGATTGCAAAGCGTGAAAAGTGCCATCAGGGCAAGCAGCAACACCCTGCGAGGCAGCCGTGCCGTCACGGCGGAGATTAACGGCGTGCCGACCGTGATGGCCAAGGCGTAGAAACTCACCAGCAACCCAGCCGTCGATACGGAAATTCCGAAGGTTCTTCCAATGTCCGGCAATAAGCCGACGATGACGAATTCTGTCGTTCCGATCGCGAAGGCCGCGAACGCCAGAGAAAACACTGCAGCAGGCATGATGATGTCCTCAATAGAGTCATTGAATTCGCATTCGCGATTTCAAAGCAGGTCGAGTGACACGTCTTTCATCCCTGAACGTCACGCGACTCGAACTAACAGGCTTTAAGCGAAACGCCGCTGGCGAGCGGACGGGTTCAACGTCATTCCGGCCCGCCAGCCTCATACCGATCTAGGCGACGATAGCGCCCGTTTTCAGAAATCCTGAACGGTGGGACGGATCACAATCTCGTTGACGTCGACCGAGCGGGGCTGCTCGACCGCATAGGCAATGGCTTGCGCGATGGCATCGGCGGGAATGGCCATCTTGTAGAAATCGACGACGAAGTCGCGGCTGTCGTCATGGCCGGAACCGAACTTCAGTTCCGTGTCGATTGCCCCGGGCGAAATCACCGTCGTGCGGATGTTGCCGCCCACCTCATGACGCAAACCTTCGGAAATGGCGCGGACCGCGAACTTCGTCCCCGAATACACCGTGCCTCCGGGGCTGAAGACCTTCAGGCCCACGACCGACGCAATATTGATGAAGTGACCCGACTGCTGCCTTTCGAAAACCGGCAAAGCCGCCGCGACCCCGTAAAGAAGGCCCTTGATGTTGATGTCGATCATGCGGTCCCACTCGTCCGTCTTGCGCAGCGACAGGGGCGCAATCGCCATCAGGCCCGCGTTGTTCACCATCACGTCGAGGCGGCCATGTTGCGAGACGACCTCGCTGACGAGGCGATTGACCTGTGCCTGATCCGTCACGTCGACCTGATGAACGGATGCCGTGCCGCCCTTTGCCTCGATATCCGCGGCAATGCGCTTGAGGTTGTCGAGCCTGCGCGCCGCCAGGGCGACGATGGCGCCTTTCGAGGCGAGGAGCCTGGCGGTGGCTTCACCGATTCCGCTGGAAGCTCCGGTAATAACGACGACTTTGTTTGCCATGATTTCTCTCCGAGAAGTTGAATTGCATGGAAAGAAGTGTCGTTCGACGCGCGATTTTTGATTAGACTGGAATATATGGAATGTCTTTTCCGTCAATGCAAAAGTCCATGACGAGCCTCACATGACCGAACTGGCTGACTTGAACGATATCGCCGTCTTTGTCCGGGTAGCGCAATTCGAGAGCTTCAGCCGCGCTGCCCGCGCGCTTGGCATGCCCGTCTCCACCGTGAGCCGCAAGGTCACTGCGCTCGAAGAACGCCTTGGCGTGACGCTGCTGCAACGCACGACCCGCAAGCTCAGCCTGACCGTGCAAGGGCGAGCCTATTTCGACGAGTGCAGCGAGCCGCTGAGTCATCTGTACGACGCGGAACGGGTGATCACGCAGACGCAAAAAAGACCGGAGGGTCTACTGCGCATCTCCGGCCCTGTGATGCTCGAGCAGGAGCCGTTTTACGCATTCCTGTCGGCATTTCTGAACGACTATCCGCAGATCCAGGTGGAGCTTCATTTCACGAATGCGTTCGTCGATCTGATCGCCGAAAACGTCGATGTGGCGATCCGCTTTGGCGAATTGCGGGACTCGAGCCTCGTCGCGCAACGCGTGGGAAGGAGTGTCCGGCAGCTCGTCGCGTCGGCCGGATACGCGCGCAATCACCGTCTTCCCTCTCGGCCCGACGAGGTCGGCGATCATCCATGCGTGTTGATCAATGCTCGAAACAACGAGACCGAATGGCACCTCGTCAGCGGTCGAAAGTCGGCGAAGGTGCACGTGAAGGGGCCCGTCGCCGCGCGCGACTTTCACATCGTCAGTGCATTTGCCCTTCGCGGGCACGGCATCGCACTCCTGCCCTCCAGCTATTGCGATCCGTATATCGCGAGCGGAGAACTGGTTCGCGTATTGCCCGAATGGTCGTCACCGGAGATACACGTGCATGCCGTCTATCCGACGCGGCGCTTTATGCCATCCAGGCTGAAGGCGTTTCTCGATGCGCTCAAGGCGTGGGAGAGCCCGCTTTGGCTGCCATTGCGATGACGCGAACCGGCCGCTGCGAAGTTCTCCCCTGCATCACCTATCCGGGTTAGATGCCACGAAACTGGTGAACGCACTGTACGGCGGATTGAGCGCAGCGCCGTTGGTCATCACGCCGAAGGTGTTGTTTCCGCTATCCAGGATGAAATACATCACAGACTGAACGTTGTGCGTTTTCCGCGCCTGATAGAAATTGCCCAGCGTGGTCGTGATGTAGTTGGCTCGATAGGCCTGACTCTTCTCCGGGCCCGTGTTCCATTCGGTGACCATGAACGGCACGCCGTAGCGGGCCTTGCAGTATGTCGGCAGATCGAACCCCGGCCCCGCACCGTCAATGCCGATGTTGAAGAGGTTGCCGTACACCTCGTAGTTGTGCCAGGTCGTGATATCCCATCGCACCTTTGGATAGCCACCCGTGCCATCCGGTTGCATGCCGTCCCACAATGCGTCTGCTGCACCAATGTCCGCGACACAGAAGTTGATGCCGCATTTTGCCGACGGCTGAACGGTCTTGACGCCGTCGATCATCCCGCGCATTGCACCGCGCATCACTGGCCAGTTTGCGTTGTTGAAGTCGATGGCTTTAGTGCCTGCGTTCGTGAAGTCCAGGACGGTCTGTACCTGTCGCGTCAGTTCATTTCCACACTCGTAGAGGGTGACGCCATAAGGCTTGAGCGCATTGGCGACAGTCATGGCCGCCTGTAGCCCGCGGTTGTAGGCCGCCGACTCGCTGCTGAACAGATTGCCGACGGAATCGTAGATGCCCTGATTGATCAGCACGAACAGTGAAATTCCATTGGACTGGAATGCCTGAGCCAGCTTGACGACGGCGTTCACCTGACTGGGGTCGTCAGAACATCCCACGCGATAGGTCGTGACGCCCATGCCCTTCAGGATCGACACCAGTTGTGCCGGTGTGTAGGTGTAGTCGTGGTGGCCGTTGATCCCGTAGAACGTTCCTGGCGTCGCTGCCACGTCGACGCGCGGGTCGCTGCATGGCAACCATTGGTCAAGGTCATTGCATACGTAGAACTGCCCGCCCGTGCCTATGTGCCACATCTTTCCGCCGTACCAGAGCAGCAGCGACACGCTGTACGTATTGCCGACAGTGCGGCCATTCCGATAAATGACACCTTTGACAACCGTCCACGTTGCGCCCGTCTTGTCGATGATGGACGACGCAGAAGGTATCGTCGTCCCGTCAGGCGATGCGCCTGCACTGCCGCTCGAACTCTGACCATACCCCGTCAGTACATAACTGCCACCGAGGGCCGTCAGGCCACGAAGGAATTGACGTCTTTTAATCATTGCAAACTCGTCCTCATCGACAAAATTTCAGGGGGAAAATCCAAAAAGATGACTGCCGATTTTCCAAACCAAAGCGCGCGACCCGACTATCATTTCGCACGCCTAATGACTAGCATTGCATTTCGATCAATGCTTGAGAAACAGAATGGTAGAGCCTGATTGAACCGCGACTACGACAGGTCTTTCGTGGGTGGTGATGCGCCGAGGGTTGAATGCCGTCGGCTAAACCCGTGGCGCAGTTGAACAGCAGTTTTCGATCGGGGTAAATAATACCTGCGATGCAGTCTCATTTACAGGTCTTCAGTCCAATTAGCACCATTCTTCCGACCGTTAGAGTCTGGAAAGGAAAATTGCCCTTTTTTTGACAATGAGTGATGACCGCGCGGGCGTGTCCGACGGCTAATGCGCGTCGATGCGGTAATTGTTGGACCTCGATCGTTCGGTCTTTGCGAATTAGTAGTCGAGAAATTACGCGCGGGTCGAAAAGAGCGGCGTTTCTTCCGCCACGCAAGACATAATTACCGAAGATCCTGGCGTTTCAACCTTGATTAGAAAAGCCGGATAACGAGAATATTTTTTCCGAATCGACCCTGAAAGCATCGGCCCTTAACGTCAGTAATGTGGCGCGAAATACTGAATGGAGGTTATTGATCAGGAAAAAACGGAAAGAATGTCGAGCCCGAATTCGACCGATCCGCTTTATCGAATCACCAGGTTCGATGCCTTAGGCCGCTTCGCCGGATTGCCTGATCTTCACTGGCCGACCGACCGCCTTATAAGCGTAGAGGTGGAGGCGCAACGGCGTTGCCTTCGTGTTGGCGCTTGAGCGTCCTCGTTGCGTCTCGTGAATTGTGGCCACGTCCATCAGCGATACGCAGATCCGTTCAAGTCCCGCACGCGTGAATCAGGAATTGCTGTAACGCAGCCGCTGGGCCGTTCAGCTGCGCGCCTTTCTGCCAGATCATGCCCACGTCCATTTGCGGCACGACATCGAGAATCGGCCGCACCTCGATGCGCCGGCCTTCCAGCGACCACGGCCGGAACACCATGTCCGACAGCACGGTCACGCCGAAGCCATGCGCGACGAGTCCGCGCAACGCCTCCATTGAACTGGTGCGAAAGGCGATTTTCGGTGCGATGCCTTTTTTCTTCCAGTAACGCAGGGTCGACTGCTCCCCTTCGTCTACGGTAATCAGGATGTACGGATGCGCGGCAATGTCCTTCAGCGACGGCGCTTCGACCTGTGCGAGCGGATGCGTCGGCGCGACCCACAACTGCCGCCGCGAACGCATCAGCACCTGATTGCCGAAGCGGCCCAATCTTTCGACATTCGACAGCAGCACCACGCCGATTTCGATCCCGCCTGCGAGCACGCCCTGCTCGATCTCCACGCGCTCCATGTCGTGCAGATCGAATTCGACATACGGATATGTCGCGCGAAACCGCGCCAGCAGATCAGGCAAGAAATACCCGAGGACCGTATACGACGCCGCGATCCGCACGGTGCCGCGCATGTCGTGGGAACGGAACGGCGGCTTGTGGACGGCGTCGCGTGCCGCGTCGAGCACGCGCCGCGCGTGGTTGTAGAAATCCTGACCGTCCGGCGTGAGCGTCACGCCCTGCGGCAGCCGCTCGAACAGCCGCGTGCCGAGTCCGCTCTCCAGCGCCAGCACGGCGTTGGTGATCGCCGATTGCGACACATGCTCGTTGACGGCCGCCATCGAGAACTGGCCTGTCTGCGCCGCCGCCACGAAGTAACGCAGTTGCCGCAGTGTGAGATCGAACGCCATCTGATTTTCGAATACCAGAGTTGTCTATTTGTGATTTTACGATGACAAATCGGCTTCCTATACTCGGCAAAAAATTCGATTCCCCGGAGACAGCCCTGCCATGAATGCGCCCGATCTAGCCATCGCTTCCGACCTCGCGGCCGATACGGCCTCGCCCAATGCGTCCGTCACGCTCGACGACAAATACACGCTCGAAAAAGGCCGCGTCTATATCAGCGGCACGCAGGCGCTGGTGCGTCTGCCGATGCTGCAAAAGGCGCGCGATCTGAAAGCAGGGCTCAACACGGCGGGCTTCATTTCCGGCTATCGCGGGTCGCCGCTCGGCGCGCTCGATCAGTCTCTGTGGAAAGCGAAAAAGCATCTGCAAGCGCACGACGTCGTGTTTCAGCCGGGCGTCAACGAGGATCTCGCCGCCACGGCCGTGTGGGGCACGCAGCAGATCAACCTGTGGCCGGGCGCGACGCGCGACGGCGTATTCGGCATGTGGTACGGCAAAGGGCCGGGCGTCGACCGAACAGGCGACGTGTTCAAGCACGCGAATTCGGCGGGCAGCGACAAGAATGGCGGCGTGCTTGTGCTGGCAGGCGACGATCACGCGGCGAAGTCGTCGTCGGTCGCGCATCAGTCGGAACACACGTTCATCGCGGCGGGCATTCCCGTGCTCTATCCGGCGAACGTCCAGGAGTATCTGGATTACGGGCTGCACGGCTGGGCGATGAGCCGTTATTCGGGCCTCTGGGTCGCGATGAAGTGCGTGACGGACGTCATCGAATCGACGGCTTCGATCGATCTCGACCCGGACCGCGTGCGGATCGTCACGCCGACCGATTACGTCATGCCCGAAAACGGCCTCAACATCCGCTGGCCCGACGCGCCGCTCGCGCAGGAAGCGCGGTTGCTCGACGAGAAGTGGTACGCAGCCCTCGCCTACGTGCGCGCGAACAAACTGAACCGCGTCGTGATCGATTCGCCGACGCCGTGCTTCGGCATCATCACCGCGGGCAAGGCGTATCTCGACGTGCGTCAGGCGCTCAGCGATCTCGGCCTCGACGACGACACGTGCGCGAAAATCGGCTTGCGCGTGCTGAAAGTCGGCTGCGTGTGGCCGCTCGACGCGCAGGATGCGCGCGCATTCGCGACGGGTCTCGAAGAGATTCTGGTGGTCGAAGAGAAGCGCCAGATTCTCGAATACGCGCTGAAAGAAGAGCTATACAACTGGCGCGAGGACGTTCGGCCGAAGATCTACGGCAAATTCGACGAGCGTGACAACGAAGGCGGCGAATGGTCGGTGCCGCGCGGCGACTGGCTTCTGCCCGCGCATTACGAGCTGTCGCCGGCGCTGATCGCAAAGGCGATTGCGCGGCGTCTCGCGCGCGCGGATCTGCCCGCCGACGTGCGCGCACGCATGCTCGCGCGCGTCGCGATCATCGAGGCGAAAGAGCGCGATGCGGCCAAACCCCGCGTGGCCGTCGAGCGCAAGCCGTGGTTCTGCTCGGGCTGTCCGCACAATACGTCGACGAACGTGCCCGAAGGCTCCCGCGCGCTGGCAGGCATCGGTTGCCATTACATGTCGATGTGGATGGACCGCAAGACGGAAACCTTCAGCCAGATGGGCGGCGAAGGCGTCGCGTGGCTCGGACAGATGCACTTCTCCGGCGACAAACACGTGTTCGTCAATCTCGGCGACGGCACGTACTTCCACTCCGGTTTGCTCGCGATCCGCGCGGCCATCGCGGCGAACGCGAACGTCACGTACAAGATTCTTTATAACGATGCCGTCGCGATGACGGGCGGCCAACCCGTCGACGGCGTGCTGACCGTGCCGCAGATCGCGCATCAGGTTCATGCCGAAGGCGCGAAGCGCATCGTCATCGTGAGCGACGAGCCGGAAAAGTATCACTCGGGCATCGTGCTGCCTGCGGGCGTCGATGTGCATCATCGCGACCAGCTCGATAACGTGCAGCGCACATTGCGCGAGCAGCCCGGCACCACCGTGCTGATCTACGACCAGACCTGCGCGACGGAGAAGCGCCGGCGCCGCAAGCGCGGCGCGTATCCCGATCCCGCGCGCCGCGCCTTTATCAACGACGCCGTGTGCGAAGGCTGCGGCGATTGCTCGGTGCAATCGAACTGTCTGTCGGTCGAGCCGCTGCAAACGCCGCTCGGCACGAAGCGCAAGATCAACCAGTCGTCGTGCAACAAGGACTTTTCGTGCGTGAAGGGCTTTTGCCCGAGCTTCGTGACGGCCGAAGGCGCGCAGCTTCGCAAGCCGCAAGCGGCGGCGCGCGCAGGCAGTGCAAATGACGGCGCGGATTTCGATGCGCTTGCGCTGCCTTCGCTGCCCGCGCTCGAGCGGCCCTATGGCGTGCTCGTGACGGGCGTCGGCGGCACGGGCGTCGTGACGATCGGCGGACTGATCGGGATGGCTGCGCATCTCGAGCACAAAGGCGTGACCGTGCTCGATATGGCGGGCCTCGCGCAAAAAGGCGGCGCGGTATTGAGCCACGTGCAGATCGCATCGACACCAAACGCGCTGCACGCCACGCGTATCGCGACGGGTGAAGCGCGCCTCGTGATCGGCTGCGATGCGATCGTGTCGGCATCGAACGATGTGCTGTCGCGCACGCAGCACGGCGTGACCTGCGCTGCGATCAATAGCGGCGCGACACCGACGGCCGACTTCGTCCGCAACCCGGACTGGAGCTTTCCTGGGACGCAGACGGAAACGGAATTGCGCGAGAGCATCGGCGACGGATGCGCGTTCATCGACGCGAATGCGCTCGCACTCGCGCTGCTCGGCGACACGCTATACAGCAATCCGCTGCTGCTGGGCTTCGCGTGGCAAAAGGGCTGGCTGCCGCTGGAACTGGCAAGCCTGTTGCGCGCGATCGAACTCAACGGCGTATCGGTCGACAAGAACGTGAAGGCGTTCAACTGGGGACGCTATGTCGCGCATCATGGCGAGGCCGCTGTGCAAGCGCTGATCAAGCCGGTTGCGCAACAGGCGATCGTCGTGCAGATGCCCGAATCGCTCGACAAGCTGATTGCGGCCCGCGAAACGCTCTTGAGCGCGTATCAGAACGCAGCGTACGCGCAGTCGTATCGCAAGGCGGTCGACGCAATTCGTGCGAAGGAAATGCAGATCACGGGCAACGCGAAACTGCCGCTCACGCGTGCGGTCGCAGCGAATCTCGCGAAACTGATGGCCTACAAGGACGAATACGAAGTCGCGCGTCTGTACGCCGACCCGTCGTATATGGAGAAACTGCGCCAGCAGTTCGAAGGCGAGCCGGGCCGCGATTACAAGCTGAACTTCTATCTCGCGCCGCCGCTGCTCGCGAAGCGCGACGACAAGGGACAGTTGCAGAAAAAGCGCTTCGGTCCGTGGATGCTGCCCGTCTTCAGAATGCTCGCGCGCATGAAAGGACTGCGCGGCACCGCGTTCGATGTGTTCGGCAAGACCGACGAGCGCCGTCAGGAACGGCAACTGATCGCCGACTACCTCGCGCTGATCGACGAGTTCTGCGCGAGTCTCGATAGCGAGCGTCATCAGGCGGCGCTGCAACTGGCCCGTCTGCCGGAAGAGATTCGCGGATTCGGCCACGTGAAGGACCGCAACATGGCCGCCGCGCAGACGAAGCGCGAGCGGTTGCTAAGCGAGTATCGAACGAAGACGCTGGCGCGCGCGAGCGCATGAATGAGCGTGGCAGGCACCTGCTACCATTTCGCCTGCCGCAACTCCCGACACGCCCGCATGCGCATCGACCCGTACAGCCTCGAACTGTTTCTGTCCGTCGTCGAGGAAGGCTCGATCGGCCGCGCCGCGAGCCGCGCTCACATCGCGCCGTCGGCGCTGAGCCGGCGCATCGCGATCTCGAAGCCGCCGTCGGCGCGCCGTTGCTGACCCGCTCGCCGAGCGGCGTCGAACTCACCGAGGCCGGCCGGCATGCCGTCACGCATGCGCGCGCCGTGCATCAGCAGTTGCAGACGATGGCGCGCGAAGTCCAGTCGCTCGCGGGGCAGGTCGCGGGCGTCGTGCGTCTGTATGCGAACGCGTCGGCAATCGTCGGGTTTTTGCCGGAGCGTCTGAAGGCGTTTCAGGCGCGTTATCCGCTCGTCGAAATCGCGTTGAGCGAGCACATCAGCGACGAAGTCGTGCGTGCCTGCATCGACGATCGCGCCGATGTCGGCATTTCGTCAGGCGGCCGCGCGCCGGGCGTACTGGAATCGTGGCATTTCGCCGACGACCCATTGCTGGTCGTCATGCCCGTCGGCCATGAGCTAGCCGCGCTCGAAACGCCCGCTTTCGCCGACGTGCTGCGCTTTCCGCTCGTGGCGCTTCAGGCGGGCGGCTCGCTCGATCTCGTGCTGCGCGAGCGTGCCGTTGCGGCGAGCACGCCGCTGCGTTTCTCCGTGACCGTCAACAGTTTCGATGCGCAATGCCGGATGGTCGAAGCCGGTCTTGGCATCGGCATCGTGCCGACGAGCGCGGCGTCGGCGTTCGCGGGCTCGCACGGCTTCGTGCGCCGGCCGCTCGACGAACCTTGGGCCAAAACACGCACGCTGCAATTGCACGCGCTCAGAAAGAAGCCGCGCCCGCGCGCGGTTCAGGCGCTGATCGATCTGCTCACGTCGAACGAGGGTTAACGAGAACATCGCCGTTTGCGATGACCCTCTTGTCATTTGAGCACTTCACCTTTTCGTCGCTCGCCGTCTAGATTGGGGCGCAAGGAGACGACGATGGCATCACTCAACCTCACGGGCCGGGTCCTTTTTCTGTGCGCGGATCCGCACCTGATCGAACGTCAGCTTGCAGGCGACGACCTCACGCTACAGACGGCTGGCCCGCTGCGCGACGACGTCTCGACCGACGAAATCACGCCGATGAGCGTGCTCACCCGCTTCGACGAACGCCTTGGCCGCGTGCCCTATGTCGGCCTGCGCGCGGGCGAGCGCAATCCGATTGGTCTCGACGCCGTGCGCGCAGGCAATTTCTGCGTGACGGTCGCGGGCAATCGCTATGGCAAGGGCTCGTCGCGCGAACATAGCCCTGTCGCCGAATATCGTGCGGGCGTGCGGCTCGTGATCGCGAAGAGCTTCGAGCGCATCTATAGGCAGAATGCGGACAACGTCGGGCTGTTCACGTCGACGGACTTCGGGCTGATCGAACGCATTCAGCGCGGCGAAGCGATCGATATCGAAGAACTCGTCGCCTCGCGCGAAACGCTCGCCGCGTCGATCCTGCGCAGCGGCGGCCTGCTGCCCTACGGCGCGGCGCACATGCGCGACGTGCAGACAGCTGCGCCATCCGCCACTGACGAAAAGCCGCGCACGCTCGCGCAAAAAATCATCGAGCGTCACGCGTTGCGCACGGCATCGACCGGCGACGCATCGACACCCGGCGAAGGCGCGTTCGTGCGAGCCGACTGGCGCTTTATCCACGAGTACTACACGGGCATGGCGACGCATATGCTGCACGCGGCGTTCGGCAAGCCGCTGCCGCTGTACGACCCGCAGACCATCCTCACGTTCGAGGACCATCTGTCGTACTCGCATCGCAGCGAGCTGCACATCCGCAACGGCCTGCTGCCGGACGTGCGCGAACTGTCGGCGGCACATCGCGCGTTCGTGAAAGAGTACGGGCTGACGGAACACGGTTATCTCAGCGAAAACGGCAGCGGCATCGACGAAGGCTCGGAAGGCATCTCGCACGCGATGATGGCCGAACGCTATGCGCTGCCGGGCCAACTGATCGCAGGCACCGATTCGCATACGCCGCATAGCGGCGCGCTCGGTTGCGTTGCGTTCGGCGTCGGCACGACGGACATGGCGAATGCGTTCGTGACGGGCGCCGTGCGGATGACGGTGCCGTTCGCATTGCGCATCGAGTTCAACGGTGCCATTGCGCCGGGCGTCACCGCGAAAGACCTCGTGTTGCAATTGCTGGCCGAGCCGCGCATTCGCGAGGGCGCGGGTGTCGGCAAGATCTTCGAGTTTGCCGGCTCGGCAATCGCGCAACTGAGCACTGACGAACGCACGACGCTGACGAACATGACGGCCGAACTCGGCGGCTTCGCGGGCATCGTCGCGCCTGACGAAGAAACCGTGCGCTTTCTCAAGCAACGGCGCGGCATCGACTTCACGATCGAGCCGTGGATGCACAGCGATCCGGGCGCGCAGTACGCGGACGTGATTGCAATCGACTGCACGCAGGTTTCGCCGATGCTCGCCGCGCCGGGCGACCCCGGCAACGGCATCGCGTTGCGCCATATGACCGAACGGCCGCACATCGACATCGCGTATGGCGGCTCGTGCACGGCGGGCAAGCGTGACGACTTCGATCACTATCACGCAGTGCTCGCATGGGCCGCGGCGCGCGGCCTGCGCGTATCTGACGGCATCAAGCTGTATCTGCAGTTCGGCACGTCGGATGTGCGCGACTACTGCATCGGGCGCGGCTATCTCGACGCGTTCGAACGCGTCGGCGCGATCCTGCTGCAACCGTCGTGCGGCGCATGCGCGAACTGCGGCCCGGGATCGTCGACCGAGGAAGGTCAGATCACGATCAGCGCGATCAACCGAAATTTTCCGGGCCGCTCGGGGCCGGGCAAGGTCTGGCTCGCCAGCCCGCCGACCGTAGTGGCGAGCGCCATCGCCGGCCATATCGCCTCGTTTGAAGAACTCATGGCGCGCTATCCATGAGTGCCGGTCGCGGCTGAGCTGCGCCCCGCTCGCGACACGACATCACTACAATGACCAGACTTTTGGAGAGACAAACATGGCCATCACGGAGGAAGCGTCCGCGCTGCGCGCGGCGAACCGCCCGCAAGCAGCGCAACCAGCACAATCACCGCAATCGGCGGAAGCCGCCGCGCTCGCCGATCCCGCCGGCGTATCCGCGCGCCTCGACCGCCTGCCCGCAACCCGGGCGATCTGGAAGCTGATCCTGCTGCTCAGCCTCGGCTTCTTCTTCGAGCTCTACGATCTGCTCTATACCGGCTACGTCGCCCCCGGTCTCGTCCGAAGCGGCATCCTCACGCCGACCACGCCGGGGCTGTTCGGCACGTCGGGCGTGGCGAGCTTTATCGCGGCGCTGTTCAGCGGCCTGTTCGTCGGCACGATCGCATGCGGGTTTCTCGCCGACCGGTTTGGACGCCGCGCGATCTTCACCTGGTCGATGCTGTGGTACGTGGCCGCCAATACGATGATGGCGTTTCAGGACTCCGCGGGCGCGCTCAACGCTTGGCGCTTCGTGTCGGGCATGGGGATCGGCGTCGAGCTGGTGACGATCGGCACGTATCTGTCGGAACTCGCGCCGAAGCATCTTCGCGGGCGCGCATTCGCGGTCTGTCAGACCATCGGTTTCTCGGCGGTGCCCGTGGTGGCGTTTCTGTCGTGGCAACTGGTGCCGCGTGCGCCGCTGGGGCTCGATGGCTGGCGCTGGGTCGTGCTGCTCGGCGGAGTCAGCGCGCTGTTCGTCTGGTACTTCCGGCGTAATCTGCCCGAAAGCCCGCGCTGGCTCCTGAGCAAAGGCCGAAACGAAGAAGCGGACGCCGTGCTGCGCAAGCTCGAAGACACCGTCGCTCGACAGTACGGGCAGGCGTTACCTGCGCCCGGACCCGCCGATCCGCTGCCGCGCAAGGCCAGTTTCGCCGATATGTGGAAAGCGCCGTATCGCTCGCGCACGCTGATGCTGATCGTGTTTCACGTCTTCCAGACGGTTGGCTTTTTCGGCTTTGCAAACTGGGTGCCGACGCTTCTCGTCAAACAGGGCATCACCGTGACGTCGAGCCTGCTCTATACGACCGTGATCGGCCTCGCGGCGCCGATCGGACCGATGCTCGGCTACTGGATCGCGGATCGTTTCGAGCGCAAGCATGTGATCGTCGGCATGGCGGCGCTGAATATCGTGAGCGGGCTGGCGTTCAGCCAGGCGAGCTCGGCAGTGACGATCGTTGCGCTCGGCGTGCTGTTGACGCTCGCAGGCAACATCATCTCGTTCACCTATCACACGTATCAGCAGGAGCTGTATCCGACGTCGATCCGCGCTCGCGCCGTGGGTTTCGTGTATTCGTGGAGCCGGCTGTCGGCCGTGTTCAGCTCGTTCATCATCGCTTTCGCGCTGAAAGACTTCGGCGTGGCGGGGGTGTTCGTGTTTATCGCGGGATCGATGATGCTGGTGATGCTCTCGATCGGTATGATGGGGCCGCGCACGCTCGGCCAGTCGCTGGAAAGCATTTCTCACTGAAGTGATGGGTGGCGCTGTGCGCATGCCCGCGCCTCAACGTTCAATGAGCGAGGCGCCACGCCACGGTTGACAGGGCGTAGGCGCCTCGCTCATGACCAAAGCGACAACCATCAGCACAGTGGCTTAGTTGCCGAAATAGATCGGCTTCATTCCCGAGTTCGCGTCCGGACGGATCGAGCCTTGAATCTTGTGCTCGACGCGGGAAACGGCGTTGCGGAAACCATGATGCTGCGTGCCCGCTGCCGACGAACCATCGGCGACACCGCCGACATCTGCTTGCGTGACCGGGGCGTTGGTTGCGGGAGCCGTGTCAGTCGATTGGGCAAACGACGAAACGGCGGGGATAGCAAGAGCGGCTGCAACGACGAGCGATTGAACGAGTTTCATGATCTTTACCTCCAGTTGGATTTCTTCGCAAACACCCTGTTTGCGTTTCAGTGATTCCAGTCTAGGCCGGAGGAGAGATGTAATTAAGCCCTCGCAGAACAATTGAATGTTGCCAGAATAGGTACAAACCCTGATGCGTCGTCATGGGTGACATTCACTCGCCCGCCGGGCCGTGCAAATGGCTGGCGAGATAGTCGATCAGCGCGCGCACCCTCGACGGAAGGAAGCGGTTGGGCGGATACAGCAGCCAGACAGGACCCATATAGGGGCGCGCCTCGAATGCCCACTCGTCCAGCACCTGGACGAGGCCGCCTTCGCTCAGCGCCTGGGCAGCGGTGAAATCGGGCAGGCTCGCGATGCCGAAGCCCTGCAACGCCGCATCCAGACGAGCCCCTGTGTGATTGGCGATATACCGTCCCCTGACTTCCAGCGACTGGGTCTGCGTGCCGCGCCGGAAATGCCAGCGATTGTCGTCGACCGTTTCGCCGAGATACAGGCACTCGTGCCGGGCGAGATCGCGCGGCTCGACAGGCGTCCCGTTTGCCGCCAGATAGCCCGGCGACGCGCACAGCAGCCATTTCACCGTGCCGATCTGCCGCCCGGCAAGACCCAGTGGAGGCGAACGGGTCAAGCGGATCACCACGTCGACGTCATCGCGCAACGGGTCGACTTCGCGGTCGGCGAAGACGAGTTGCACGTCCACGTCCGGCCAGCTGCGCAGAAAGCCGGGAATCAGCGGATGAATGACGGAGCGGGCGTAGGCAATCGGCGCGCTGATGCTGACCTTCCCGCGCGGTTCGCCGACCGCTTGTCCGGCGACGTCGACGGCACCCGACGCCGCGCCGACGATGTCGCGGCAATAGCCGTACACCTGCGCGCCCGAATCCGTCAGCCGGACGCTGCGCGTCGAGCGTTCCAGCAAGCGCGTGCCGAGCGATTCTTCGAGCCGTTTGATCTGCCGGCTGACCGTCGACGGCGTGCTGCCCAACTGGCGCGCGGCCTCGGAGAAATTGCCGGCATCGACCACGCGGGCGAAGGTTGCCATGTCCGGCAACAGCGCGAAAAGCTCGGTGGGATTCATTGTCGTGCTCGCATCGACGCAAAAGCATTTGTGCACTGGCGACACAGAAGATGTTCGCCGCGACCGGATTATAGTTTCGCGTGCAATACCGGACAATTCGGTCCTGTCCGAAGAAAGAAGAGGTCCGCCATGTCGAAACAAACACGCTTGCTCTGGATGTCGGACCTGATGCTGCTCGCGGTCGCGATGGTCTGGGGCACGAGCTACGGGGTCGTGAAAGCCGCGCTGGCGTTCTATCCCGTGCTGGGACTGCTGGCGCTGCGCTTCGGGCTGACCTTCATCGTGCTGTCGCCGGCGTTGCGCTCGCTGCGGCATGCGAAGCCGTCCGCGTTGGCCGGCACGTTGGGCGCGAGTGTGCTGCTGCTCGGCATTTTTCTGGCCGAGACGTTCGGCATATCGCTGACGAGCGCATCGAATGCAGCGTTTCTGGTCAGCTTGTGTGTCGTGCTGACGCCGCTCGTCGAATGGGCGCTGCTGCGCAGAAAGCCGTCGAACGCGGAGTGGATGGCCGTCGCGTTGTCGCTGGCGGGCGCAGCCCTCGTGAGCGGCGGTGTGTTCATTCCGACGACGGGCGATGCGCTGATTCTGCTTGCCGCGCTGCTGCGCGCATTGATGGTCTGCGTGACCAAACGCGTGATGCGCGACTCGGCAATCGCGCCGTTATCGGTGACGGCGGTTCAGGCGGGCACCGTCGCGCTTGGCAGCGCCGTCGTCGCCCTGATCTTGCCCGGCGCGCGTTGGCCGGCGCTGCCGACGTTCGCCGGGCACGGCCTCTTCTGGATGAGCATTGGCTATCTGGTGATTGCCTGCACGCTGTTCGCCTTCTTCGCGCAGAATTTCGCCGTCAAGCGCAGTAGCCCGACGCGCGTCGCGTTGTTGATGGGCAGCGAACCAGCGTTCGGCGCATGGTTCGCGTACATCTGGCTCGGCGAGCAGCTTTCGCTGTCGGGCTGGCTCGGTGGCGCACTGATGGTGCTCGCCTCCGTGCTCGCCACCGCGCAGTGGAAGAAGCGCGCCAGCGCCTCCGCCTGCGTCGAAGGAGTGCGCGCGGCCGTTTCGCACGACGCCTGATGACGCACTAGGGCCGGCCTCGCTCGGTACTTCCGATGCCTTGCTGAGTTCGCTCATGAGAATCTGCGCGATGACGTTCGCGGGTGCGCGGCCGTCGGGCGCTGCAGCCGTCGTCGCCCACACGACGATGGTCGTTTTCGTGGCCGGATCATGGCCCATGAACGTATTGAAGCCGGGTATTTCGCCCGTGTGTCCGTAGAACGTGCCGAATTTGGCAAGGCCAAGGCAGTAACTGGCCGCCATCGGATCGGACGGTTGCAGCGACTGGCAACTGGCGAGCCGTTGTGCCTGCAGACCGGCGTTCAGATAGCCGCCGCCGACCATCCGTTGCACATACGCCGCCAGTTCCTTGACGGTTGAAATGCCCGAGCCGGCCGTCCACGCCCAGGATGTGCTCACGCCCGTCACGTCGGTGGGCTGCAGCGTCCCGTTCTTCGCGGCCGCCTGACGCTCGGGGGATAGCGCGTCGCTATCGGTCGTCTCGGCATTGGTGCCCCACTGGTAGCCATGCGGCGCGGGCGCGGGCAGCGACGTGTCGTCCTGCGGCGGAAGAAACGTATCGGTCAAGCCGAGCGGCGCAAAAAGACGAGCTTTCATCGCGTCTGCGGCGCTCATCCCCGTTTGCTGCTCGATGACAAGTCCGAGCAGCACCGTGTTCGTGTTCGAGTAGCGAAAGTCGGCACCCGGCGCGAAATACACCGGCTGCCCCAAGCCGATGTCCAGCAGTTCCGCGGCGGTCCAGAGTTTGTTGGGCTGCGAATCGAGCGTCTGATTGAATGCGAGACTGGTCGAATAGTTGTAGAGGCCGCTGCGCATCGTCAGCAACTGCTCGATCGTAATCTGGTCGCCGTTGGGGACGTTCGGGACGTATTTGCCGATCGGATCGCTCAGCGCGATCTTCCCTTCCTGCACGAGTTGCAGGATCACCGTGCCCGTCCAGGTTTTCGTCACGCTGCCGACGCGAAAGTGAGCGGTCGTCGGTATCGGTGTGTTCGTCCCTCGCACTGCCGTTCCGAACGATGCGAGCCAGTCGCCGTTTGGCGATTGCACATAGACGACAGCACCCGATGTCATCGTGTCCGCGAGCAAGGCGTTGATCTGGGGGCGCGCCGCGATGGCGAATGCGGGCTCGGTCGATGCCGGGTTGTCGTCGCCACCGCAACCGGGAATCGACAGGCCTATCCCGACGGCCAGTGCAACCGCATACATGCCGCGCGAAAACACGCGCGCCGAGTCCATAACAAAGCGGGGCGTTGCCATTGTTTTTCCCTCCGTCGTCCCGACGCCATGTCATCAGGGCGGGTTCAGCGTCGCTGGATGCAAGCTGCTTCACGAGTGTGCTCAAACCGAAATGAGCGACATCAGGACACCGCGCTGCACGTGGGCTTCCAGGCAAGCGCTCTCGTTCTTCTTTCGGTGCGTGCCGAACAACTATAGGACGCCGCGTGCGAAGCGAGCGTGTGATTTGCGCAGATAGCAATTCGGGCGATCGAACAGCTTCACCGGCTCAATGTGTTCCATAAAAACCAACAGCTATCGCGCGCCTGTCGGGCGTTGAGCGCCATCTGAAGTTTGCAATGCGCCTGCCACCAAAGCCAGTTTCCTTGATTTTCAGTGACATAGCGCGACGCAAAGAATTGGCACATTGCGTGCACTGTTGGTTTCAAGCCGGCGCTGTCGTTCGCGCAATCGCGCAATAACAGCATCGGTGGCTCGAAACACTGGACGCGTCGGCGCCCGGTATCGCTTCCGGAGTCTGCATATGCCGCTCGCCCGACTGCTCCTCTGCGTTCTGAAGTGCTCGATCGCGGCCGCGGTGCTTTTGCCCTACGTCGCGGGTGCCGCGAGTCTGCAGACCGCATTGCAACACGATGCATCCGGCGCGCGCGACGCGGCGTCCAGTGATGCCGTCACGCCTCGCGCACTGAAAGCAGGTATCGAGCGCCTGCGCGCCGGGACGTGGTGGGAAGCCAATCGCAAGATCCGCCCGGAGTTCGCGCAAGTCGGCGACCTGATGTTCCTGCTGCCGCTTGCCGACAACAAACTCGAACCGTCGTCGGACGCGGTTGGCCGCGTGCAGCGCCTGCGCGAGGCGCTACGCGGCCATCTGACGCGCGAACCTGCCGGCTGGCGCCGCCTCGTTGCGCAGGTGCGGGACGAGCGCGCGAAGGCCGGCGATGCGTCGGCCGCACTGCTCGCCAACGCGCTCGTCAACGAGGTCCGCTACCGCGACGGCACCGACGGCAGCTACTACGCGCCGGCACGCTTCTTTGCCGAAAGCGGCGTGTGCAAGGATTTCGCCGTCGCCAAATACCTGCTGCTGCGCGACGCGGGCTTCGATATCGCGCGGCTGCGTCTGGTGTCGCTCGCGCCGCGTTACAACAACACGCCGGACGACTGGCACGTCATCCTCGTCGTGCAGATCGACGGGGCGAGCGAACCGCTCGCGCTCGATTCGCCGAGCGCGCCGGGCGCAAAGCGCGCCAGCGATACGGCCAGCGAAGCATCGGCTTCGATCGGCCCGTCTGCGCTCCTCGGCGCGATCCTCGCCGGCCGCGAGCGCGCCGACGCAGTGCTGCGCGCACCCGCGAAAGCGATTGCCGCGCCGCTCAGCCGGTCGGGCCAGGCGCGGCGGCCGCTCGCGACAGTGTTCAACGAACAGGGCAGCCGGTCGTTCGAACGCGATGCGCCGGGCGCGCCGCAGCGCGCGCCGGCCGTCGGGCGAAGCGCGAACGCAATGTATGTCGACGAGATGGGCGATCCGTGGAAAGTCGACGGCTCCGGCACGTTTCCGAAGTGGCGCGTCGCCGTTGACCAGGCGGACGCGCAGGCGAGGTCTCAGCCAGCGGCGAAGCCCATGCGCGTGGCGGTGCGCTGACTGAGGCGTGGCTGGCGCCAGGTGGCGACGCGTCGCTCAGCTGCGAACACACCAGACGCGGCCAAGGCGAACTCGGGTAAACCGCTCAACCTACGCGACGCTGCCCGCTGAAAACTGCTGCCGATCCGTCAGCTCGACGCGCCAGGCAGCCCTGTCGCCTTGAAGGATGCGGGGCTTCGAAAGTGCCTGGACCGCTTGCCAGCAACGGTCAGCGATCTCTTCATTTAGTTAGGTATTCTTATAGAAGCCCGGACGTTTTCCCATTGTTCTTCGACCATACTTTTGGTCCACAGTGAAGGCTTTTAATGGTGGCGTTTGGACAGTTTGCCGGCAGAGCGCTGTCTGAAACACCATCACGCTGCGAATAATCTCGCTACCGGACTGCGCTACCCGAGTCAGTCTATGGACCACTGCCTTTTGACGCTTCCCCAATCGACCGCATATTGCCCTTATTGGACCAAAGTCCAATACAGGTCGCTGGACGTCAGGCTTATTCTGAGCAGGTTGCTTTGTCCGGAGCATTTCCATGACAACGTCAACCGCCCTGATGATGGCGATGATCCGCGCCGCCGGTCTGCCGCTTTTTTCGACTTTGACCCTTCTACGCGCGAGCGCCCGCTGTCAACCCGCGCATCCGCCTCCTCGTCACATCGCCCGCATGCCGGGGAAATTGCGTGCCAGCCGTTCACGAGGGAACCTGCCATGAGGCCCATCACGAACTGGGATCTTGTCGAGGCACGCGAGGCCGTTCGACAAGCCGCCTTCGGGCTTGCCCGAAGCGGTGCCTTTGATGGCTGGCAGGATGTCTGGCGCGCACTTCGCGGCCGCTTCGACATCGATCAGCTCGCGCGAATCTTCGAAAATCCCTTGAGCCAGCTGGACATCGATCAACGCTGCAAGAGAGCGCGGAATCCTTCACTCGTCGGCTGTCGAGAGGAACGCCAATACCCGCAAATGGCGCGAGACGAGTCCCGCCCGGTCGCGACATGGATTCCTGCCCCTCTGGATTGCAAAACACGGCGAGCTCCAGGACTGGCGGAGCGCATCGTTGCGCTGCTGGCCGACGGTAGCGAATGCACTGCAGTACATCTCGCAGAGCAACTGGACACGAGCCGCGGCGAAGTCCTCAGGGCGCTGCGTCCGCTGGTGAACGACGGGCTGCTGCAAGTCAAGCGATGCCTGGTCGGGCCACACGGCGGGCGAGGCGCGCGGGTATTTGCGTGCGCGGCCGCCAGACTCGACTGTGACGAGCGTGGGATGCGTGCGCCGTGGGGGCAGGCAGATCCTGTCGTCGCGGCGGCCATGGATGCTGTCGCCCGTCACAACTGACGACGCGTCGGTGAGGCCGCAATGACGAGAACCGGCGCGGCCAGCAGACGCCCTGCGTGCCGCCCTCGCGTCTGCGCTCTTCCGCCGCTCGTCTTCGCAACCTGTTGCCGGGCGCCGGCGGGGAGCAATCACATGCTCAAAAGACGTCAGATTCTCGGCTGCCTGACGGCGCTCGGGGGCAGCTATGTGCTGGGCGGATGCGGCGGCGGCAGTGGCTCCGCCCCGAGCGCTGCGACGAGCAACCCGCGCATCGTCACTGCAGCAACTGCGGGTACCTTTTACGGAATCAACGGACACTACGATTATCGCTACACGCCCGCCCAGGTCGTCGCGATCGTGAAAGCCCTGGGCTGCTCGACCTATCGGCTCGGCTGCACCGACGACCCGCCGCAACTGAGCGCCGTCGTGAAACTCGCTCAGGCATTCCAGGCGGCAGGACTGACCTTGTTCGTGCTTATCGATCTCAGCATCTACGACAGCAATCGCGTCATGTTCGCCAGCGAATCGATCGCGTACGAGCGCGGGCGGTCCTGCGCGGCAACGGTCGCCACGGCGCTTGGCCCCTACGGCGTGACGATGTACGAGTGCGGCAACGAATTGACACGGGCAGGCGACATCATTCTCGACCCCACCAATGCCGGCACCAAGGCCGTGGATTTCAACAACACCAACTGGCCCGTCATGCGCGGCCTCATTCGCGGAATGATCGATGGCGTGAAGTCCGCGCAACCAGCCGCGAGATGCGGCGTCAATTTCACTGTGGCCGACATCGGCGCATCCGACGCGTTGTGGAACGGCACGCAGCCGGATGGAAGCAGCGGCCATCCGACGGTACGTTGGGACATGACGACATGGCATAACTTCGAGGTCTACGGCGACATCTTCAACCTCGGCTCGGATGGATCGGGCCCGGGCTTCGACCTGCCTGCGTATTGCCAGGCTCATTACGGCGTGCCGTTCCTGCTCACCGAATGGAACACAGGGCCCGAACAGTCAGCAGCGTATCGCGCAAGCTATATCAGCACGAAGTTCGCCAACTACTTCGTGGCCAGGAAGGCGAAGAACATTCAATCGGTGATGTACTACGAACTCGACAGCGGGAACGACACCTTCGGCCTGATGATCGACGGTGCCATATTGAGTCAACCTTATGACGCATTCACGAGCTTCATTGCGGGGCACCCTGACAGTGGCTGACAGGCGTGAGAAATGCGCCGGCTTCCGGACCCGGTATGCGCGAATTCGTGCATCGTGATGCGCCCGCAGAACAAACCACTCATCGCTCGCGCTTCGCGGGTGGAAACGTCACCCGCGCGATCAACCCGCCGCCGGGCGCATCGAGCAGACTGATTCGCGCGTCGTGCACGCGCACGATCTCCCGAACGATCGACAGCCCAAGCCCGCTCCCTTCGACAGTCTGCGTCGCGCTGCTTCGATAGAAGCGTTCGAACACGGCTTCGCGTTCGTCGGCGGCAATGCCGGGGCCGTCGTCGATCACTTCGAGCACCGGCCGCGTGTCGTGCGATGCAACCCGCACGGTGATCACCGACGCGTCGCCTGCGTAGCGAATCGCGTTGTCGATCAGATTGCCGACCAGTTCCGTCAGCAAATGCGCCTGCCCGACCACGTCCACGCGTGCCGCCTGCTCGAAGCCCAAATCGATGCCGCGCGAGCGCGCCACGGGCGACCAGTCGAGCGCCGCGTCGCGGGCGATCGCGTGCAGTGGCACGACAACCAGCTGCACGGCATGACCGCTGTCCGCATCGAAGCGCGACAACGACATCAATTGCTGCACGATCCGCGCCGCCTGCCTCACCGCCCGGTTCAGGCGGCGCAAGTGCACGTCGCGGCACTCGCGCGTGCCGGCCGGCGCGGGCGCGTCGTCGCGCATCGCCAGTTCGGACTCCGCCTGTATCACGGCAAGCGGCGTCTTCAGCTGATGCGCGGCATCCGCGAAAAAGCGCCGGCGCGATATCAGCATCCGCTGCGTGCGGCCGATGTACTGATTGATCGATTCGACGAGAGGCGCCACCTCGCATGGCAGCCCCTCTTTGTCGAGCGGCGTGGGATCGTCGTCCGAGCGTGCAGCCACCTTCGCGGACAAGCGTCTGAGCGGCAGCAAGCCGCGCTCGACGCCGAGCCGCACGATGCCGAGCGCCAGCACCACCAGCAATCCCTCCTGCAACAGCGAGCCCGACAGGATCTCGCGCGCGAGCGCTTCGCGCGCATCGGGCGTTTCGCCGACCATCACCTGCACGACGCGCGTCTGCGCGTTCGGCACATCGTGCACAGGCAGCCGCAGTGCCGCCATCCGCAATGGCTGGCCACGAAACGTCGAGTTGTAGAAGCGCGTCTGATACGGTTCGGCGAGCCGCTTCGCGGGCAGCGGCAGATCGGCATAACCGGTGATCGCGCGGCCGCTTTCGTCGCGGACCACGTAATAGATCTTGCCGCCCGTGTTCGATTCGAACATGTCCAGCGACAGATACGGCAGGTCCACTTCGATGTCGCCGTTGCGCAGGCGAATGCCCTCGCGGATCGACTTCAACGAGAAGCCGAGCGTGCGGTCGAATGCGGCGTTGGCCGCGTCCATGGCGCGCTGGTAGGTCAGGCACGCATCGAGCGCGAGCAGTGCGAGCAGCGGCCCGAGCAGCCATATCGATACCTGCATCCGCAGGCTGCGACGTTTCATTGCGGCTTTGCCTCCAGCAGATAACCGAGGCCGCGCAGCGTGACGATGGCCACATCACTGTGCTCGATCTTCTTGCGCAGGCGGTGCACGTAGATTTCAATCGCCTCTGGGCTGACGGACTCGTCGAGCCCGAAGATTTTCTCCGACAGCGTCTCCTTGTTGATCGCGCGGCCGTTGCGCAGGATCAGCACTTCGAGCACCGCGCGCTCGCGCGGCGTGAGCGGCAGCGGCGTCGCGTCCAGGCTGAAGCCGCGATCGATACTGTCGTACACCAGCGAGCCGCATTGCACCCGCGAAGGACCGTGCCCGTGGCTGCGGCGGATCAATGCCCGCGCACGCGCCTCGAGTTCCGTCAGCTCAAATGGCTTGGCGAGGTAATCGTCGGCGCCGAGCTCGAGGCCGCGCACGCGGTCTTCGACGGAACCTTGCGCCGACAGGATCAGCACGGGCACCGCGTTGCGGCGCGCGCGCAGCCGCCGCAACACTTCGAGGCCGTCGAGTTTGGGCAAATTCAGATCGAGAATGACGAGCGCGTAGTCCTGCGTGCGCAGCACGTGATCGGCGGCTTCGCCGTCGCACATGCAGTCGACGGTGAGGCGCGCGCTGGTGAGCGCATCAGTGAGCGAGCGGGAAAGGATGGGACTGTCTTCGACGAGCAGAACACGCATGGTGGGAACCTCTGTTATTCAAGACTTGTCGGCGATGGCGCCTTGATTTTCTTTAAAAATGAAAGCGATCAGAAAGCACGCACTACTTAAACTTCGCAACACAAAACATTCGACGCGGAGGAAGACGTGCGGACCGTCCTGCATTGCATTGCCTTATCCATTCTTCTTTCAGCCGGCTACGCGTCGGCACAGGTTCCATCCGGTTATCCGGGCGGCTATCAGGCGGTGATAGACGGCGCGAAAAAAGAGCGCAAGCTGATCGTCTACTCGGCCACCGATACCGCGCCCGTGCGGCCACTCATCAAGGACTTCGAAGCACTGTACGGCGTGGAGATCGAATACCACGACATGAACAGTACGGAACTGTACAACCGCTACATCAGTGAACGCGCGGCCAACAGTAAGAGCGCGGACGTGTTGTGGAGTTCCGCAATGGACCTCCAGGTCAAGCTCGTCAACGACGGCCTGATGCTCACGTACGAATCACCCGAAACCGCCCATCTGCCGCAGTGGGCGCAATACCAGCAGCAGGCTTACGGCACGACGTATGAGCCGCTCGCGATCGTCTACAACAAGCGGCTCGTAGCAGCGGGCGATGTGCCGCAAACGCGCGCGGACCTGATCCGGCTGCTGCGGGCGCGCGCCGATCAGTACCGGGGCAAGGTCACGACTTACGACATCGAAAAATCGGGCACCGGCTTCAATTACCTGACGCAAGATGTCCGAGTGAATCCGCAAGTCACCTGGGAACTCGTCAAAACAATCGGCGAGACAAAGCCAAAGCTTCAGACAAGTACGGGCGCAATGATGGAGCGGATCTCGTCGGGCGAGAACCTGATCGGCTACAACATCCTCGGCTCATACGCGTTTGCCAAGGCTAAGAAAGATCCGTCCATCGGCTATGTCTATCCGAAGGATTACACGCAAGTCGTCAGCCGCCTTGTGACGATCTCAAAGAACGCGGCGCATCCGAATGCCGCGAAGCTCTGGGTCGACTATCTGCTGTCAAAGCGCGGCCAGACGCTGCTCGCCAATCGGGCTGACCTGTTCTCGATTCGCGCCGACGTCGACGGCGAGACATCGATGGCACGCCTGTCGAAACAACTCGGCGATTCGCTGAAACCCATTCCGGTCGGCGCTGGCTTGCTGGTCTACCTCGACCAGGCCAAGCGCCTCGAATTCCTGAAGCAATGGCAACGGGCAGTCCGGCGCTAGCCCGCGTCTGACCCGCAGCGCCCTTTCCATCCATCACGTATTGCTCGATGCGGCGAATCACGCCGCAGGAGGACACTCATGCCTTCAACCGCCGCCCCCGCACGCCGCGACATGCCCGTAGGCGCGCTTTCCGCGGCGCCGGTGCCGGCGCTCGCGACACGCGGCTTGCGCCCGCTCGCGGGTGTGCTGCGCTGGCTCGTCATCGCTGTGCTGACGCTGGCCGTCGTGCTGCCGCTCGGGTTCATCCTGTTCCAGAGCGCGCTGAATGCGCCGTTCTTCGATGCGAAGCGCGTTGTGGGCACCAGCAGCTTCGCGTTCGTCTTCAGTGACCCCGACTTCTGGTCGGCCGTGAAGAACTCGTTTCTGATCGCGAGCGGCATGCTGTTCATCTCCATTCCGCTGGGCGGCGTGCTCGCCTTCCTGATGGTGCGCACCGACCTGCCCGGCCGACGCTGGCTCGAACCGCTGCTGCTGATGCCCGTGTTCGTCTCGCCAATGGTGCTCGCGTTCGGCTACGTGGTCGCCGCCGGGCCAGCCGGTTTTTATTCGGTGTGGTGGAAGGCACTGTTCGGCACGGCCGACGCGCCGTGGACCGTGTACTCGATCTTCGCGATCACCGTGATCGTCGGGCTCACGCATGTGCCGCACGTGTACCTGTATTCGTCGGCGGCGCTGCGCAGCCTCGCCTCCGATGTCGAAGAAGCCGCGCGCGTCGCAGGCGCCAGGCCGTTTCGCGTCGCGCTCGGCATCAGCCTGCCGATGACGATGCCCGCGCTGCTGTTCGCCGGCGTGCTGGTGTTCTTTCTCGGCTTCGAGGTGTTCGGCCTGCCGCTCGTGCTCGGCGACCCCGAAGGTCATCTGGTGCTCGCGACGTATCTGTACAAGCTCACCAACAAGCTCGGCGTTCCGTCGTATCACCTGATGGCGGCCGTCGCGGTCTGCATCGTCGCGATCACTTTTCCGCTCGTGCTGTTGCAGCGTCATCTGCTAAAGAGCGCGAACCGCTTCGTGACGGTCAAGGGCAAAGGTGCGCGGCAAAGGGCCCTGCCGCTGGGCACCTGGCGCTGGGTCGCGCTTGCCGTCGTCGGGCTCTGGCTGTTTCTGACTGTCGCCGTGCCGCTGTCGGGGATCGTGTTGCGCGCGTTCGTGACGTCGTGGGGCGAAGGCGTCGAACTTGCCGACGTGCTGACCTTCGCCAACTTCACGCAACTGTTCGAGCACGACAACCTGGTGCGCGCGATCGTCAACACGCTCGGCATCGGCGTGCTGGGCGGTGCGCTCGCCGTCGGCTTCTATTCGCTCGTCGCGTTCGCCGGACATCGCCGCCACGACTGGGCGACGCGCGTGATCGACTACATCGTGCTGCTGCCGCGCGCGGTGCCTGGACTGCTCGCGGGTCTCGCGTTCCTGTGGATCTTCCTGTTCGTGCCCGGACTGAAAGAGTTGAAGAACTCGATGTGGAGCATCTGGATCGCGTACACGGTCGTGTGGCTCGCGTACGGCATGCGCCTGATCCAGAGCGCGCTGCTGCAAGTCGGCCCCGAACTCGAAGAAGCGGGACGCAGCGCGGGTGGCACGCGTTCCCGCGTGAGCCTCGACATCACGTTGCCGCTCGTGCGGTTCGGCCTGCTCGCCGCGTGGCTGCTGATCTTCATGATCTTCGAGCGCGAGTATTCGACGGCTGTCTATCTGCTCTCGCCCGGCACGGAAGTGATCGGCGCGCTGCTGGTGTCGCTGTGGGCGACGGGCGCCGTCGATCAGGTCGCTGCGCTGTCCGTCATCAACATCGCCATGGTCGGCGCGGGGCTCGCCGTCGCGCTGCGTTTCGGAGTGAAGCTTCATGGATAAGCTCGTCGTCGACAATCTGTTCCTCAGCTATGGGAGCAACCCGATTCTGAACGGCGTGTCGTTCGAACTGAACGCGGGCGAAGTGGTCTGCCTGCTCGGCGCATCCGGCAGCGGCAAGACCACGCTGTTGCGTGCCGTCGCCGGGCTCGAGCAACCATCGTCGGGCCGCATCCAGCTCGACGATCAACTGTTCTTCGACGACCGCGCCGCCGTGGATCTTCCCGTCGAGCAACGCTCGCTCGGCCTCGTGTTCCAGTCGTATGCGCTGTGGCCGCATCGCACGGTCGCCGACAACGTCGGCTATGGCCTGAAGCTGCGCCGGGTCGACGCCGCCGCGCAAAAGCGGCGCGTGCAGGAAGCGCTCGATCAGCTCGGCCTCGGTCATCTCGCGGCACGTTACCCGTACCAACTGTCGGGCGGGCAGCAGCAGCGCGTGGCGATTGCGCGCGCGCTCGTCTACAACCCGCCCGTCATTCTGCTCGACGAGCCTTTGTCGAATCTCGACGCCAAGCTGCGCGAGGAAGCGCGCGCGTGGCTGCGCGAGCTGATCGTGTCGCTCGGGCTGTCCGCGCTGTGCGTCACGCACGACCAGACGGAGGCGATGGCGATGTCCGATCGCATCCTGCTGCTGCGCAACGGCTGCATCGAACAGTCAGGCACGCCCGCCGATCTCTATGGCGCGCCGCGCTCGCTCTACGCGGCCGAGTTCATGGGCAGCAACAACCGCTTCCGTGCGCGCGTCGCCGCAGTGGACGGCGCGCGCGTCACGCTCGCGGGGGAGGGTTGGCAACTCCAGGCGCACGCACGCGAGCCGCTGCAGGCAGGTCAGCCCGCGCAAGCGGTGATCCGCGCCGAGCGGCTGCGCGTCGCCGACGGCCCCGGCAGCAACCGCATTGCCGCTGACCTCGTCGCATCGCTGTATCTGGGCGACCGCTGGGAATACCTGTTCCATTGCGGCGAGTTGCGGCTGCGCGCATTCGGCCAGACACCGCGCCCGGCAGGCAGGCACTGGCTCGAATTCCCTTCCCACGACTGCTGGGTGTTCGCGCATGCGAACTGACGAGGCAGCGCATCGCGCGCCTGTGCCGTCGATAAAGCAAACAGGGAGACACCACCATGAGATCGAGGATTGCGCGCACGTCCATCAGCGTGTCGTGCGCGCTGACGTGCGTCGGATTCGCGCAGGCGGCGCGCGCGCAGTCGAGCGTGACGCTGTATGGCATCGTCGACGCCGGCATCGAGTATGTGACCCACGCCGCAGCGGGCGGCAACGCGCTGCGGTTCATGTCGGGTGCGAAGAACACAGCCCGCTGGGGGCTGCGCGGCGTCGAAGATGTGGGCGGCGGGATGAAGGCGATCTTCCAGCTGGAAAGCGGCATCAACATCGGGAACGGGCAGTTCGACGACGGGCCGGGCGCGCTGTTCGAACGGCGCGCCACCGTGGGCCTGAAAAACCGGTTCGGTCAGTTGATCTTCGGCCGCACGTTCACGGTCACGTTCGACTACATGCTGCCGTTCGATCCGATGGGTTATGCGCCCAATTATTCGTGGGCGATTGCCTCGACAGCGAGCGGCGGGCGGCGAGACATCCTGTTCGCGCGCTCGGCGAATGCCGTGCGCTACGACGGCAAATTCGCCGGCTTCACGCTCGGCTTGCTCTATGGCTTCGGCAACGTGCCGGGCGGCCTGAAAACGGCCTCGAAATACGACGTCGGGCTGGGTTACGAACTCGGCAAGCTGGCCGCCGTGGTCACGTTCGACCGGCAGAACGGCGCGGGCGACAGCGTCTCGCCCGCCGACCCGACCGACGCGCTTCAGATGATTCACGCCGGCATCAGCTACGACTTTGGCGGCGCGAAAGCGATGGCGGGCTACCGCCACTACCGGCGCACGTTCAGGACATCCGAGCCGGCGCTGCGCAGCGACATGATCTGGCTCGGCGGCATCGTCGAGCTGACACCGTCGTTCTCGCTGCATGGAGCCGTCTATCGCCAGGATATCAAGGATGCAACCCATGCCGACCCGACGCTCCTTTCGCTGCGTGCGCAGTACGCCTTGTCCAAGCGCACGCTCGTCTATCTGTCCGGCGGATACGCGATGGCGAAGAACGGCCGGGCGGTCAGCCTGTCACGCGACCTGGTGGGCGCGGCGGACACGCAGGCGGGTGTCACGGCGGGGTTGCAGCATCGTTTCTAGATCGCGGGCCGGTTGCCAAGAGGTGCGACATGAAGCTATTGATCGTGGAGTCCAACGCGGCGCAAGCGCAAAGCATCGGGGCGCTGCTGCAGGAAGAGAACTTCGTCGTCGATATCGTGCACGACGGCGAAAGTGCGGAAGCCATCATGGCGACGCAGCACTACGTTGCCGTTCTGCTCGATTTCCGCTTGCCCCGCATGAGCGGCGTGGACGTGCTCGCGCGCATACGCCGGCGCCGCGACAACGTGCCCGTGCTGATGCTCACCGAGCATGAATCGATTGAAGACAAGCTGTTCTGCTTTTCGGCGGGCGCCGACGAGTTTGTCGTGAAGCCATTCGACTCGCGCGAACTTCTTGCCCGTGTGAAGGCGCTGATCCGGCGCAAGCTGACCGACATGTCGACGGCGCTCGTCTGCGGCGATCTGCGCTACGTCCCCGCGACGCGCGAGTTCCTGCACAACGGCGCGGCCCTCGGCCTGCGACGCCGCGAACACGCGGTGCTCGAAACGCTGATGCTGCGGCAAGGCCGGACGGTATCCAAGGCAGCGTTGATCAACAGCGTCTATTCGCTCGAAGAAGAGCCCAATACCGATGTGATCGATCTGTATATCCACCGTTTGCGCAAGCGCCTGCTCACGTCGTCCGCGGAGATACTGACGCTGCGCGGCGTCGGCTATATCCTGCGCACGCGCAGCAGGCTCGCGGTCTGAGCCGTCCGGACTGTCCGAGCCGCTTGACGCCATGCACGCGACGCGTTGCCCATTATCAAGGCGATGATCCCGCTTCCAGGCTAAGGTCGCCGCCTCATCGTCAAACACGCCTTCCCGCAATGCATTGGGGCGCGCCCGGTGTGTCGTCCCTTCGTCGCCGCTGGAGTACTTCCCTTGGAATTCGCCATCGAACTGCCGACCCGCGCCGGCAGCCTGCTGCTCATCATCGCGCTGTGTCATGCGTTGGCGCAGCGCTTGCGTCTGCCCGATTCGTTCGCGCTGACAGGCGCAGGCGTATTGCTCGGCATCGTCTACTGGATGCTGGAGCATGTCGCGCCGCAATTCACGGCAGCCAGCATCACATCGTTTCTGACGCCCGCGCTGCCGCCAGAGGCGTATCTATGGATCTTCCTGCCGTCGATACTCTTCCAGGCCGCGATGGAAGTCGACACTAAAGGCTTTCTCGCCGACCTCGCTCCCATCCTCGTGCTCGCCATCGGCGCGGTGCTGGCAGCGACGGCGGGCGTCGGACTCATGGCGTACCTGATGAGCGGGCAGCGCCTCGTCGTCTGCCTGTTGCTCGGCGCCATCGTCAGCACCACCGATCCTTCCACGGTGATTTCGCTATTCCAGGGCAGCGGCGTACCCGACCGTCTGATACGTCTTATCGAAGGAGAAAGTCTCTTCAATGACGCAGCAGCGATTGCCATTTCGACGCTGCTGATCGGCGCACTGTCACTCACGCCACCTTCGGGCGCGGCGGGCGAGCATCCGCTCGGGCATTTCCTGCTTTCGCTCGCGGGCGGTTGCGCATTGGGGAGCATCGTCGGCGCAGCGTTCGTGGCCTTGTCCGGGGCGCTGCACAGTGCGCCCTTTTCCGCGTACACGCTGTCGCTAGCGGTGCCCAACCTGATTTATCCCGCGGCGGAGCACTGGCTGCACGTATCGGGCGTAGCGGCGGCCGTCTGCGCAGGTCTGGTGGCAAACCGCCTGATGCAATCGCGCTGGGCCGCCTCGCACCTCACGCTCTTCAGGCACCTGTGGCAGAACCAGGCGGCGCTGGCGGCAGCCGCCGTGTTTCTGCTCGCTTCCGCGCATGTGCCCGGCATGCTCGACGATCTCAATGCGCTCGACGCCATCACGCTTTGCCTCGCGCTTGCTGCGGCCATCGCGAGCCGGCTTTGCATCCTGACGCTCTGCCTCCCGCTGTTGAGCCGGCTCGGTATCTGCAAGCCGCTGCCGCGCGCGCACCGGTTTCTGATCGCGTGGGGCGGCGTGCGCGGCCCCGTCACGCTGACGCTCGCGATCTGCATCGCGCGCAACGCGGCGTTGCCGTCGGGCACGCGTCACTTCGCCGCGACGATGGCGACGGGCTTCGTGCTGCTCAACCTCGTCTGTAACGGATTGACGCTGAGCAGGCTGAGCCGGCGCCTGGGCATAGGACGCGACGAGCGGACGGCCAAAGCGGGCAGGCCGGAATAACCGCGCGTCGGCGTTCGTGCGTCATTGCCGGCGCAGTCGCATTCCGAACGCCGCATCCTTGTCCGGCTCCGGCACCGCCGCCGCGAGCTGCCGGCATTCGACATGAATCCCGCGCCCGGGCGCTGCCTTCACAAACTCGTCGATCAGTTCGCGCACGTCGGGATCGATGAAATCCGCGCGGCAGCCGTCGAGTATCACAACGGCTCCGTCCGGAATCGCCTTCAGATGCGCTTTCAGGCTGACCTTCGCGAGAAACGACACGTCCTTGCGAAACGACAGCAGATAGTGATCGTCGTGCTGCGCCATTGTGATCGGCCGCTGCATGTGCGCGTAGACGGCAAGCGCCACGCTGCACGCGATGCCCATCACGATGCCCATCAAAAGATCCGTCAACAGCACGCCCGCAATCGTCACGATGAACGGCGCAAAGCGCGCGAGCCCCTGTTTTGCGGCGTCGGCGAACATCGAAGGCTTCGCGAGCTTGAATCCCGTGAAGATCAGGATCGCGGCGAGACACGCAAGCGGAATCAGGTTGATCACCGCCGTCAACGCAAACACGCTCACGAGCAGCAGCACGCCATGCACGACGGCCGACCAGCGGCTTTGTGCGCCCGCGTTGACATTGGCCGAGCTGCGCACGATCACCGACGTGATCGGCAGCGCGCCGATCGCGCCCGCCACCATGTTGCCGATCCCCTGCGCCTTCAGCTCGCGATCCGGCTGCACGGGGCGCTTCTTCGGATCGAGCTGCTCGACGGCTTCGAGACTGAGCAGGGTTTCGAGACTGGCGACGATGGCGAGCGTCATCGCCAGACGCCAGACATCGGGATTCGCGAGGTGCGCGAGGTCGGGCCAGTTGAACGCCGCGTCCAGTGCTGCGAGTGAAGCCAGCGAAGGCAGCGACACGCGATGCTCGGACGGCGGCGCAAAACCGGGCGCTGCGAAGTCCAGCAGCAGCGTGACGGCGATGCCGAACACGACGACGGCAAGCGGCGCGGGCATATAGCGCACCAGCGCGAAGCGGCGCGCGGCCCGCGTCTCCCAGCAGGCGAGAATGCCGAGCGACACGATCGCGATCAAACAGGCCGCTACGGACATCGCGCCGAAGGGCGTGTCGACCGTGCCAGCCGCGAGAGCGGGCGCCGTCGCGCCGCCGTTGGCGAGCCCGGCCGCGAGCGGCATCTGCTTGATGATCAGCAACAGGCCGATGGCCGCCAGCATGCCCTTGATGACGGACGACGGCACATACGAAGCGAAGCGCCCCGCCTTGAGCATGCCGAAGCCGAACTGGATCACGCCCGCAAGCAGGACGGCCATCAGGAACGAAGGAAAACTGCCGAGCTTCGCAATGCCGTCGACGACGATCACCACGAGCCCGGCGGCGGGTCCGCTGACGCTCAGATGCGAGCCGCTCAGCAAAGCCACGACGAGTCCGCCGATGATGCCGGAGAGCAGACCCGCAAACGGATCGACGCCCGACGCATTGGCGATGCCCAGACACAACGGAAGCGCAACGAGAAAGACGACGGTGCCGGCAAACATGTCGCGCGGAAACGATGCAAGCTGTTCGCGTAGATTCATGAGTGTGGAATTCCAAAGGTAGGAGACGAGGTGCTTCGGGTGCCGCTTTTGGCTTAAGTCTCCAGGCGTAAGTGTTCTAGCGCTTTTGACGTGAGCCTTTTGACGTGAGCCTGAGCCTTTTGCCGCGGCTCAACCGGCCATTGCCTCCGCGCGATGCTGCTGCAGAACGGGCGCCGCGTCGCGCTGGCTCGACGCGCTATGCGATGCGCCGTGCGTCGCATGACGCTCGCCCGCGGCCAGCACCTTGATGTGGCCGTCGTGCAGTCCGAAGATCCAGCCATGCACGGCGGGCGCGTGCGGCGCGTTGCGAACGATGGACGTCGCGCGGATCGCCTTCGCCTGCGCGATCACATTCAGCTCGGCGAGCCGGTCGACCTGATCGTCGCTGCTGGCGCAGCCGTCCAGCGCGCTCGCGCGCGAGCGCATACGCGCGATACGCCGCGCCACATGCGGCAGGTCCGCGGGCGGCGGCAGCAGCGATGCCTTCACGCCGCCGCATCCGTAATGCCCGCAGACGATGATGTCGTCCACCTTCAGCACCTGAACCGCATACTCGAGCACGCTCATCGTGTTGTCGTCGTCGGTCGAGAAGAGGTTGGCGATGTTGCGATGAACGAACAGTTCGCCCGGCGAGCAGTTCGTCACGATCTCGGCGGGCACGCGGCTATCGGAACAGCCGATCCACAACGCATTCGGACTCTGCCCCCGTGCGAGACCCGCGAAAAAAGCCGGATTACTTTGCGCGGATTCTCTCGCCCACGCCATGTTCCGCAGCAACATATGCTTCGTTCTGTTCATTGAATACTCCCGTCAGGTTTGCATCCGCAGCTACGGAACCGTGCTGCGCGACCGATGTCTATTCGAGCGATTGGCATTCGCCGCCTTCTTTCTGTTTTCCGCGTGCAGGCGGATTCACAGGCTTCTGATCGAGTCGATGCCGCACTCATCGGCGTGCACCGGCCCTTCGATAAATCAATGTAGCGATGAACGGGTGCGTTTGCATGACGGCCAAATGAGATCTTCGTCATATACGCATGCCGCATCATTCACTGTACGAAAAGAGCTGAAATGAGAATATTGATTGTCGAAGACGAAACCAAAACGGGCAGCCATTTGCAAAAAGGCCTTGCTGAAGCGGGCTTTTCGACAGACTGGGTTCGCGACGGCGCGGCAGGACTTCGTCAGGCCACCGCGTGTGCCTATGATCTGATCGTGCTCGATGTCATGCTTCCCGCACTTGACGGCTGGTCATTACTGGCTACGCTGAGGCAAACACATGCCACGCCCGTGCTGATGCTCACCGCGCGCGACGATATCGCCGACAAGATCATGGGGCTCGAAATGGGCGCCGACGACTACATGGCCAAGCCGTTCGATTTCGACGAATTGCTCGCGCGTATTCGCACCATTTTGCGCAGAGGCAAAGGCCGCGACCCTGCATTCCTGAAAGTCGCCGATCTCGAACTCGATCTGATGAGACGCAAGGCGACGCGCCAGGGCAACACAATCGTCCTCACATCCAAGGAATTTTCATTACTGTGGCTGCTGATGCGGCGAGCGGGCGAAGTGCTGCCCCGTTCGATCATCGCTTCGCAGGTGTGGGACATCAATTTCAGCAGCGACACCAACATCGTCGATTCCGCCGTCAGGCGAGTCCGCGCGAAGGTCGACGACATCTACCCGCTCAAACTGATCCACACGGTTCGCGGCATGGGTTACGTGCTGGAGGCCCGCGATTGAACCTGCCCGTTCAGCGTCTTTTGCCGCGCACGCTCAGTGTGCGCCTTGCCGTGCTGTTCGCGCTGGCCAGCACGGCGTTACTCACGATCAACGGTTTGTATCTGTACGCGGTGCTCGGGCAAAACCTGCAAGCCGACGCGACGGAAGACATCGCGCGCACACTCGCGGCCACCCGCGCGCGCCTCGCCACGCTGAACAGCCACGCGGACGTCGCCGCACATCGTCCCGTCTGGTTCGATCCGTTTCACGGGCACGAAAACATGGAGATCGCGCTCTACGCCGCGAATGGGCAGGAGCTGGTGCGCTCTGACCGCTTCGTAGGCCGCTTCGTAGACCGCTTCATGGAACGCTTCAAAGACCGCATCAAAGACCGCTTCGTGGACCGCGAGGGTCTGCGCATCGACAAGCGCGGCAGAGCGCCACACACGCTCGACATGAATAACGGCGTGATCCGCTATGTGGGCGCATGGATGCCGCTCGCGGGAGCGGCGTCGCAAGCCGGGGCCGTTTTCGCCGTGGTTCAGTACGACGGCAGCCGCGAACGCGCATTGCTACGCGTCTATGCGTTCAATGTCGTGCTCGTCACGCTGCTCGGTGCACTTGTTTCCGCCGTGGGCGCGTATTGGCTCGCAAAGCTCGGCCTGCGGCCGTTGAAGCTGCTTGCCGAGCGGGCCGACCAGGTGTCGTGCAGCAAACTGGTTCAGCCGTTGCCGGACATTTCGATGTCGGGGGAAATACTCGCGCTGAACCAGGCGTTCAACCGGATGCTGCAACGTCTCGATGAATCGTTCGTCCAGTTGTCGCGTTTCTCGTCCGATCTCGCTCACGACATGCGCACGCCGCTGACCAACATGCTCGCGGAGTCGCAAGTGGCGCTGTCGAGGCCGCGCGAAGCACACGAATACCGCTCAGTGATCGAGTCGGGCATCGACGAGACGCAGCGCCTCTCGCGAATGATCGACGACATGCTGTTTCTCGCCAGATCCGAAAAGCGCGCGCATCGTCTGGCATTTCAGCGCCTGCATGCTCGCGAAGAGGCCGAGCGGATCGCCGGATATTACGAGTCGCTCGCCAGCGAAAAAGATGTCGGCATACGCGTCGTGAACGACGCGCGCTTCGAAGGCAACCGGCTGCTCGTGCAGCGCGCGTTGAGCAATCTGATTTCGAATGCGCTCGTTCACGCGCCCGCAGGCAGCGAAGTCGTCGTGCAATGCACGGAGCGTGACGGCGCGGCGGAAGTGGCCGTCATCGATTCTGGCGCGGGTATTGCCGCCGAGCATCTCGAACGAATCTTCGACCGCTTTTATCGCGTCGATCCCGCACGTCATGAACCGGCATCGGGAACGGGCCTCGGGCTCGCCATCGTCCGCTCGATCATGGACGAACACGACGGCGCGTGCAGCGTGACGAGCGAGCCGGGCGTGCGCACGGCGTTTGTGCTGACATTCAGGCGCGTTCGCGCGTGAGCGTCGGCTGCGCCGTGTTCGCCGCACAGCATCACGATCCCGCGTAGATATTGCAGAAGGTCACTGGCCCGACGCAATGCGGATTGCCGTCAGGCATCGGATTGCCATGCGGCATGGCGCCCGACTGTTGCGTGCCTGTCGGCACGCCGCCTTCGCCGCTTTGCGCCGGTTGCGTCCTGGCGTCGGCTTTGACCTTCTGCGCAAAAGCCGGATGAACCTCGGGATACGAAGTCTCCGTGACGTAACGCGAGCCTTTGGCCTGCGCGTCGATGAGCTGCTGATGCACTTCTGCGCGCGTGAGACCTTGCGCATGCACGGCGGAAGACAACAGTACCGCCGACGTCAGTGCGAGCGTGAAGCATGTTTTCATGTGCGACTCCATCCATTTGAAAAAGGCGCTTTGCGCTGCCGCGAGAGGCAAACGCGGGTGTTGCGGATTATTTGTAATAGCGTTCGGACGCGGCAAAGCGCGCCTTGTTGCGCTCGATGGTCTGCCTGCTCGGCGGATAGTCGGCTTCCGTCATGGGTATCAGACCGTCCCTGTATGCCTGAATGAGTTCCTGGCGCACTTCGGCCCGGGTTTTGCCCTGCGGCGCGCGCTTGACGACAGGCGGTGCGTTGACCGCGGCCGCCGGTGCCGGACCCGACTCGACGGTCGTGTTGCGCGTGCCGCCATAGCCGTGATCGTGCAGGATGGGGCCTTCGTTCGCATACGCGTAGCCCAGTGGCGCCAGCAACGCGCTGAACAGGCCCATGCAGATCCAACTTCGCGTGTTCATTTGAACCTCCTTTGCGGTCGATGTCGTGATTGACTTCGACGCCAGTTTGGCTCGCGCAGGAATCGCCAACATGATCCGCCGATGATGTTTTTGTCAGGAATGCGATGCGTCATATGGCGGTCACAGTTGGCCGCCTGAGCGTCGCTTGATGGCTGTGCCAAGCGATATTCGACGCGGCAGTGCGCGCGCCTTGGGACAACAATGAGGTTCAACGTGACTTTTGTGTCGATCCTTGCCTCAAATACATGCGCCGCGTACGCTTGCACGCGAGTCGTCCGACGCACGGTTACTGTTGCCTGTCAGTCATATTTCTGAACCCAGACCGCCGCCCAAAGGCGCGGTCGCAACGAGAGCAGCCATGACCTTCGATCCCTCCGTCGTCGCCGCCTTCACGCCCGCGGGCAAGGTGCGCGCATCGATCAATCTCGGCAATCCGATTCTCGCCAACCGGCACCCCGGCACCGGCGAGCCGGTCGGCGTATCCATCGATCTCGCGCGCGCCTTCGCGCAACGGCTCGGCGTCGAACTGGAACTGGTGGTATTCGATGCGGCCGGGAAATCGGTCGAAGCGATCAACGAAGAGCGAGCGGATTTCGGCTTTTTCGCCGTCGATCCCGTGCGCGGCGAGAAGATCGCGTTCACGGCGCCGTACGTGCTGATCGAAGGCTTTTATCTCGTGCGCAACGAGTCGCCCGTCAGGACGAACGCCGATGTCGATCAGCCGCACAACCGCGTCGCCGTCGGCAAAGGCAGCGCGTATGACCTGTTCCTCACGCGCGAGCTGCGGTCCGCGCAGATCGTCCGCGCGCCGACTTCGCCCGCCGTGGTGCAGACCTTTCTCGAGCAGAATCTCGAAGTGGCGGCGGGCGTCAAGCAGCAACTCGAGGCCGACACGAAGAACATGACGGGCCTTCGCCTGCTCGACGAACGCTTCATGGTGATCCAGCAGGCGATGGGCACGCCCAAAAGCCGCGGACAGGCGGCCGCCGACGCGCTGCATGCATTCGTCGAAGAGATGAAAGCGACGGGCTTCGTCGCCGACGCGCTCGCGCGGCACGGGGTCGCGGGCGCATCGGTCGCGCCTGAAGGCTGATCGGGCGCTCTCTCCATCGATTCAACTTGCCTGACCCATGACGCCGCCGGCAGCACGCCGGCGGCTTTCTTTCGCCTATGCGCAGGGACGGCGAGTTCCACCCGCGCGGCGCAGCGCACATGTCAGACATGCCATGTTGCAGCGGGGCAACGACTCCAGAATCTTTCTAATTAACGGTTAAATCGTCGCCGCCGCCTGCCCGCACGTTCGTCGACGGCGAGTACGATTTCGCGCTTGCGGTACGCGCTCGCGCAGCTATCGCGCCGGGCCGCCCGTCTTCCGCAGCCGCTCCAGCCAGCCGCTCACCGCTTCCCCCGCACAGCCACGGCTGCGCCAGCCGATATGTCCATCGGGCCGCACGATCCACGCCGCGCCGCCCGCCGGCCGATACGCCACGGCGAATTCGCCCGACGTGTCGGTTAGCACGGTCATCCGTTCGTCGTCTGGCACGTCGCAACCCCGGCGCCGCGACGAGCACAGCCGATGCGGCCTCCTCCGGCAGCGTCGCGTCGAGCGTGCGGCACGCGTTGACGAACGCGTCGTATTGCGGCCCCGCCGCGTCGATATAGCCGATCAGCGTGTGCCGCCCACGGCCGATGTATTCGTGCAGCCGCCGCGGATGCCCGACGAAGTGTTGCGACAGCCCGCACGCATCCGGCAGACGATCGCCGGGCGCGGGCAACGCGGGGTCGGCGTCGGCGCACATGTCGTCGACGATCGCGCTGCCGCGATACGTGATCAGCAACTGCGTGTCGCGCATCGCCGGATTGGCGCCCTCGCGGGCGAGCACGGCATTGAGCGCCGCACTCGTCGAGTGCACCACGTCGACGCCCACGGGATGCCGCTCCGCCGAATAGCTGTCGAGCAGCGCCGGACCTGCGACGCCGCGCGCCACATAGGCGAGCTTCCACGCGAGGTTGTGCGCGTCCTGCAGCCCCGTGTTCATGCCCTGCCCGCCTACGGGCGGATGGATGTGCGCGGCGTCGCCGGCAATGAACGCGCGGCCGCGTCCGTAAGCCGACGCGATGCGATGACTGCGCGGTACACGGACGACCATCGCATCGACGACAAGCGCGTGTCTGGCGGCAGCGACGGCAGCAGCAGCGCGCGCATCGTGTCGAAGTCCGGCGCGGCAACGCCCGCAAGCGACGAAGCCTGCTCGTCGGGCACGATCATCGACAGCCGGTAGCGCCGCTGCGAGCCGCGCACCGGCACGGCTGCCACGCTCGATTTCGCGCGCGCCGCATCCGTCCATTCGAAGCGGTACATCGGCCCGCGCGGATACGCCCAATCCACGTCGACGTCGACGAGCGCAAAGGTCTGCGGATATTGCCCGCCTTCGAACGCGAGCCCCAGCGCAGTGCGCACCGCGCTGTGCGCGCCGTCACAGCCGACGAGCCATCGGCATCGCACCGCATGCGTCTCGCCCTGCGGCCCGGTCAAACGCGCTTCGATGCCGCCGTCCGTCTCGACGAAACGCTCTAGCGCGGTGCCGTACGTCACGCGCCCGCCATGCTCCGCGAACGCCGTTTCGAGCAGCCGCTCCGTTTCGTTTTGCGCGAGCGACAGCGAGCCGTACGGCAGACCGCTTCCGGCATGCACATGCTGCGCGCCGGAACCTTCGCCGCATCGACCCACGTCTGCACGCCCGTCAGCCAGAGGCCTGCGTCGATTGCGCGGTCAACGATGCCCAGGTCGTCGAAAATCTCCAGCGTGCGCGGCGTGATGCCGAGCGCCTTGCAGAAGAAACCTCGCGACGGCATCTTGTCGATCACGCTGACGGCGATGCCGTCGCGCATCAGTTCGGTGCCGAGCAGCAGGCCGACCGGGCCCGCGTCGACGACGAGCACATCCACGTCATCCATTGTCTGCTCCTCATGGGGTGGATCATTGCGCGCGCTTTCCGGCGTGCGGCGAACGGGCATTGCGCACGGCTGCCGCGAGCCAGACAAGCATAGGCGATGCGCCGCGCCATCGCGCGATCACGGTGCCCGCAACCCGTCGCCGCGCCGGCGCTATGGGGTCTGCTTGCCGGTTTGCTTCGCCGTCCGGTTGCGCGCCCACACGGCGCACGCTGCCATCACCAGCACGAACACAGCGGCGAGCGCGACATTTCCCGCCGCGATCCCCACCAGCCGGCGATAGGCAACGCCTGCATCGTCGCTGAGCCACACGCGGTCGTGAACGAACGACAGGATGACGACCGCGCCGAACTGCGTACCGACATAGCTGATGTCCGAGTGCCCAAAGCGCAGAAAGCACGCGAGCCACACGAACACGCACACCGCGAGCAGACAGTCGACGAGACTGCCCGCCGTCAGCGGCAGCACAGCGAGCACGACGGCACAGCCCAGCGCGCAGCCGAGCAGCCGATGACACATCCGCTGCACGACGCCGTACGGCGACCACGTGCCTTGTGCGTCCACGGGCACCATCAGCACGACGATGGCCGTCGTCATGGCCTGCGCGAACCCTTCCACGGGATAGCGCCATGCGAGATACGCGAGCATCGACAACGTGACCGCGCCGATCGTCGTATGCGGCAGACGGCCCAGCGTGCGGTCCGTCAGCGCATGCGCGAAGCGGGGATGGCCGGCTTCGGCAGCCGGCCTGCGCGCGTTGCATAGCAGCATCGCCGCCGCGACCACCAAGGTCACGCCGAGATAGGCCGTGGTGCCGATCAGCGCATTGATCCAGAGCGCCTGCGCGACGCCGCGCAGGTCGGCGGCGGGTTGGGCATGCGTCGTCGCCACGATGTAAATGGCGAGCGCCGTCGACAGAATCCACATGTAGCCCGCCGAGCGTTTCGTCGCCAGGTAGAGCCCGGCCGCCGACAGGCACGCCATCGTCAGCACGAACACGGCAACGTCATGTGCGGCCAAGCGCGACAGCAGCAGCCCGATCACGGTCCCGCCGAACGTGCCGATGATCTGCTGCACGCCGAGATCGAGCGCGGCGCCCAGCGCGAGGCCCGTCAGCGAAAACGCGCAGATCGCGGCCCACCATATTTCCGGCAGGCCGAAAAAGCGGCTCACACACACGGCGACCAACGTTGCGAGCACCGCTTCCGAACAGCGCCGCACGCGCGCGGCGAGCGTGCGCCACGACAGCTCCGCGCGGAAAGCGCTGAGCGTATTGCGCAATGCCAGCAGAAACGTGTCGTACATGATGCGCGCCACGGGCCAAAGGACATGAAAAGGATCGCTCCAGCATGGTACGTCAGTGCCTGCGTTTGTTCCGGGGATGGGCGCTGCCGGCACTGTCGCGGCGTCGGCGCGATGGCGGCAAGGCGGTGGGCCGCTATAGCCGCGAGCTATCGGCGGGATCAAAGCGGGCTGCACGGCAGCTGGGCGCGATCTGCAAAGCCCGCCCGGCGCCGTCCAGACGCGCCTGTTCTGCGCGACGGCATCGCGGGAACGCTGCTTGCGCGCCGATTGTCGATTGCGTTTTGCTCACGGGAGCCAGCCATGACGATCACCACGATCCGCAAGTCGGACACCGAAATTCAGGTCGAACAGACGGCGTACACCTTCGCCAGAAAAGAAGACGCCGACGCGTTTCAGCAATGCCTTGTCAACGGCTCCATAGAGACGTGCCATCGCGAGCACCCGCCCGTGTCGATGAGGCCCGCGCGCCCGACGAACGGGCGGACGATCCGACGCGCGACAGCACCATTTCGCCCTCTCTAGGCGGCGATACGGCCATGTAGTCTTTGCCGGCCGCGCCGCGCATCCGCACATCTTGCCGCGGCAACGGCAAGCGCAACGCGCGCAGCAAGCACCACGCGCGCGACGCTTGCGAATCCAACTACCCTCGCGAACCCACATTCCGCTCGCGACTTCACGTGTCCCGGTTCGCCTGGCCTCTGCTTTGCTCGCGTCACGCCCTTCGCAGCATCTACCCACTCCGCTCGCCCGAAAAACAACACAAAATCGCACAAGCGCACAGAATGCCTTGCGCGCGTCATTTTGCATCGTTACCATAAAACGGTATATACGGTTTCCCTCGCGCGTCCCATTTGTGTGTCCAGTTCGTTTCGACGCGCGACGGCACCTTCGTCATCGGGTCTTGACGGCCCAGGGAGGGCACCATGTCCAACAAGCATCTGTCGAGTCAATTCGAGGCCGCGCTCACCGCGCTGTCGACTGAACTGCTCGAAATGGGCGGCCGCGTCGAATTGCAGATTGCGCGCTGTCTGACGCTGCTGAGCGACTACGACCCAACGCTGTTCGAAGAGATCCGCGCGAGCGAACGCGACCTCAATGCGCTCGAAATCCGGATCGACGAGGAAATCCATCGCGTCATCGCGCGCCGCCAGCCTGCCGCGCGCGACCTGCGCCTGCTGATGGCCATGTCCAAATGCGTGACCAATCTCGAACGTATGGGCGACGAAGCGCGCAAGATTTCCAAGCGCTTGCGCCGCATCGATGAAAACGGCCAGACGGCCGCCATTCCTCTCGTCGAGCTGAAGAGTTGCGGCGAACTGGCGTCGTCGATCCTGCACGGCGTGCTCGACGCGTTTGCGCGGATGGATGCCGTCGCCGCGGCAAAACTCGTGCGCGACGATCAGGCCATCGACGAAGTGTTCCGCGCGTCGGTTCGCAAGCTCGTCATGCAGATGAGCGAGACACCGCGAACGGTGTCGGTCGCGATCGAATATCTGTTTATCGCGAAAGCGCTCGAACGGATCGGCGATCACGCGAAGAACATCGCCGAGTTCGTCGTGTTCGTCGTCAAAGGCCGCGATGTGCGGCACATGCCGCTCGGCGAACTCGAACGCGAGGCGATGGCCAACTGACGCCGCACTCGAGCACAGCCTTCTTGCCCTTTCTTGCCTTCTGCTTGCGCCCCGTTTCCTTCATGTGTTGCCGCAGGTTTTTTGCCCGGCACGCGCACCGGAACGAGGTCGCCTAGCGCGGACGCCTGCGAATCGGCGTCCCCCGCCAATTCCCCAGCTATCACCTGTCCGCGCCTGACGGGCACACCTGGCGGGAATGCCACTTGCGCCTCTCCAACGACTGGTTCGGAATACGGAGGCCGACATGCAACCCGACGACACCCCACTCAATCCCGGCGACGAAGGTCCGCCTGACGCCCCCGGAGTCGGCGAGGATCTATGTCCCGCCTGTCATGGGAAGGGCAGCGTCGAAGGCCAGCGCTGTAGCGTTTGCAACGGCACCGGAAAGGTGCTCCAGGGCATCGGCGGCGGTTGATCGAACGCGGACAGGGAGAAGCGAATGGATCTGCAGGAAAAAGTCGCGCTCGTCACGGGCGCGGGCTCGGGCATCGGCAAGGCGTGCGCGCTCAGGCTGGCCGCCGACGGCGCGCGCGTGATCGTCCACGCGCACAAGGAAGACGAAACCCATGCCACGGTCGAGGCAATCGAACAAGGGGGCGGCGAGGCGTTCGGCATCACGGCCGACCTGCGCGACGACAAGGGCTTCAAGGCCGCTATCGAAGGCGGTATCGCGATGTTCGGCCAGCTCGACATCGTCGTGGCCAATGCGGGCATCAACGGCGTCTGGGCGCCAATCGACGAACTGCAGCCCGACGAATGGGACAACACGCTGAACACGAATCTGCGCGGCACCTATCTGACGCTGCACTACACGGTGCCGCATCTGAAGCGCGCAGGTCGGGGCTCGATCATCATCATTTCGTCGATCAATGGCACGCGGGTGTTCAGCCACGGTGGCGCATCCGCCTATTCGACGACCAAAGGCGGCCTGCTCGCGCTCGGACAGATGGTCGCGCTCGAACTCGCGAAGCACAAGATTCGCGTCAATGTGGTGTGTCCCGGGAAAATCGAATCGAGCATCGACGAAAACACGAATGCCCGCTCGGGGGGGCGAAGCCTCGGAGCCCGCCGACTATCCGGAAGGAAAGATCCCGCTCACGGATGGAAAGGCCGGCACGGGCGACGACATCGCCGAAATGGTGGCCTTTCTCGTCTCGGAGCGCGCGCGATTCATCACGGGGACGCCCGTCTGGATCGACGGCGGGCAATCGCTGCTCGTGGGATGAGCGGCGATGCGCGGGCGGTGGTTGATACGCGTGAAAGCGCCGCGCCGCGCCGCGCCGCGCTCGCGCTCACGCGGTCTGGCATCCATCGCAGCACAGGCGGCGAACGTCGAGGTCGAAAGCGAGCAGATCCATTTGCTCGACGCGATGAAGCGCAGTTTCGCGCGATGTCCGCAAATCCAGCGGTGCTAGCGGCAATTCGTCTTCTCCAACAACGTCGAGTGCTTCACGACGCCGCGTGAAGCCCGGCTCGGCCGCCCATCGATCCCGGCGACGAATGACGCGTGAGCGCGTCATCGCGTCATCGCGCCGTCGCTCCCGCTGCCCTGACCGAACGCAGGACGGCGCCAAAGGCCGCCGAAGGCCGCCGAAGGCCGCCCTCATTCTTCGCTAATTCCCGCTGCGTACGATGCTGGTCATCCGGCAGTACGTCATCACATCGAGGAAAAACGGCTCAGAAGGAGGGCATCATGTCGATCGCAACTATCATTCAAGGCACCCCCATCTGGGTGTGGGTGCTTCTCGTCATCCTGCTCTCGCGCGGGTTCAAGGCGTTGAACAGCGGCACGGCGACGCTGTCCAGACTGGCCATCGTCCCTGTCATCTTCGCGGGCTGGGGCATATTGCATCTGATCACCGATCCGCTGTCGGGATGGTCTTCCGTGATCGTGTGGATCGTCGGCGCGCTCGTGGGTATCTCAGGCGGCGTGTTCATCGCGAGCCGCAGCCGCTTCATCGTCGATCCCGTCAGCCATACCGTGATGACGCCCGGCTCCGTCGTGCCGCTGGTGCTGATCGTCGCTACCTTCGCGGCCAAATTCTGGCTCGGCGTCGAAATGGCGACCGCGACGGATGTCGCCGCGCTGGGAACGTACGTGCTGATCGGTGCAGCCGTGTCGGGCATCGTGGCGGGCGTGTTCGGCGGACGCTTCCTCACATATTGCCGGGCGATGAATGCGCGCCGGTTCATCAAGACCTGCTCGCAGAGCGCCTGAACGGGAGCATGCGAATCGGGCCGCCCGAACGAGGCCGCCCGAACCAGGCCGCGTCAGCGACGCGGCCCGAGCAAGGCCAACTGTGCAAGGGCGCCCGGATCGGGTCGCCCGCACATCTCCCGAAGCTCAATGCCGCCATACTTGTTACTCCCCGGCTTCGCTTTCCAGGTCCAGACTGTCTCAGCGCAAACATCGCGCGAACATCGAACGATGAACAGCGAATAGCGCCGCGTTTTCGCCATGAAGCGCGGCAACCTGCCCGAATCAGGAGGACGCACGAGCCATGAGTACATCAGACAAGAACGGCGCCATGCAGACGCCACCCGTCGTATCGCAGCAGGAATGGGAAGCCGCGCGCGAGCAGTTGCTCGTCAAGGAGAAGGCCCACACGCGCGCCCGCGACGCGCTTGCCGCCGAGCGCCGCCGCATGCCGTGGATGGCCGTCGAAAAAGACTACGCATTCGACGGCCCGACCGGCAAGGTCGATCTGACCGGTCTGTTCGACGGAAGGCGGCAGCTGATCGTCTATCGCGCGTTCTTCGAGCCTGGCGTGTTCGGCTGGCCGGAGCACGCGTGCCGCGGCTGCTCGATGGTGGCCGATCAGGTCGCACACGTCTCGCATCTCAACGCACGCGACACCACGCTCGTGTTCGTGTCGCGCGCGCCGCAAGCGGCCATTGCCGATCTGAAGGCACGCATGGGCTGGCAGATACCGTGGTTCACGATCACGGACAGCTTCGATGCCGACTTCGGCGTCGGCGAATGGCACGGCACCAACGTGTTCTTCCGCGACGGCGACCGCGTGTTTCGCACCTACTTCCTCAACAATCGCGGCGACGAGCAGATGGGCGGCACCTGGAACTATCTCGACATCACGCCGCTAGGACGGCAGGAAGTCTGGGAAGATTCGCCCGAAGGCTATCCGCAGACGCCGACCTACAAATGGTGGAACTGGCACGACAGCTACATCGACGACGCGCCGCCGGACCGGAAGTGGGTCGAGGTGTCGGACGCGGGCGAAGCGGCGTTCAGGAAGAGATCCGCCGAGGGCAACGCGTAAAGCGCGAGCACGGCGGAATGAGAGACGATGCCCGCCGCTTACTGCGGCACGGCATCGTTGACCTGCACGGCATGCGTCGCATCCGACGGCAGGATCATGCGCGCCGGCACGTTCGGAGCGTGACGGCGAGCCCGACGATCCACGAGACATCCGCGCCGTCGAGTCGATCGACGAACGGCGCGCTGTAGAACGACATCGAGATGAACGGCAACTGCTGCGGGCGACACCGATCATGCTGTCCATACATCGAACATTCCGGCACGCCGACGAATCGCCCGACGATGCCTGCTCTGTACCGCCATGTATCGGCGCGCCGCGCATCGATACACGTGCATACAAAACCGCCCGTACCCGACACATGCGAGATACATCCGCGCGCTCCAATACGCACATCGATTGACCTCATCAACCCAACGGGAGCAACGCATCATGACGCGGATCGACAAGGTGCTGTACACAGGCAAGGTTCACACGACGGGTGGTCGGGAAGGCGCGGCGCGCAGCTCGGATGGCCGTCTCGACATCGCACTGTCGACGCCGGGCGGCGCGGGCGCGGGCACGAACCCCGAGCAACTGTTCGCGGCGGGCTGGTCGGCGTGCTTCATCGGCGCGATGGGCGGTGCGGCGCGTGCGCTGAACGTCTCGCTGCCAGCCGAAACGGCTGTCGATGCCGAAATCGATCTCGGCACCACGGATGGCGCCTACTTCATTCAGGCACGTCTGAACGTGAGCCTGCCCGGCCTGCCGCGCGACGTCGCGCAGCAACTGGTCGACCGAGCGCACCAGACCTGTCCGTACTCGAAGGCAACGCGCGGCAACATCGACGTCACGCTCACGCTTGTCTGACGTCGCGGCGGAACCGTGCGGCTTCGCCAGTTGCACCGGTAGCGCTGTGAATGCTGGATGGTCACGAATCGCTCCGTGACAGATGGACGTGCTTTAAGATTGGCATCAGCCGTAGTCAACTCCTGCTGTGAGTTGGTGGTGGTCAGCGGGCGGTGAGTGTTGGCGCACTCACCGCCCGCGCTTCGTTTTACGTCTGGCGTTTGCCTCTTTGCTCACGGCGTGGACAAATCCGGAGTTCTCCGATCCGTTGAGGTGGATTGACCTCGGGGGTTAAGTAACGGAATCGTTTCTTTCCAGCCACCTAATGATGATGGAGCATTTACTTCCGTCCGTAAGATCACGTTGGAAATCCTGAGGGCAGGTCGGTTGACCTGTAGCTCGACTCCGGGCACGCGCACCAGACAATTCTGGCCTCACGCGCTTTTCTTCCGATCGCTGGTCGGTCAGAGGTCCCATATTGGCCGAGGCCGTTCCTCGCAACCGCCCGTCGAAAGCATCATTCCACGTTTTCCCGTGGTCGATTTAAAGTCCAGCACGTGGCCCTGCCTGCCACATCGGACCCGCCCCCTTGACCCAAAGCATCGCTTCAGATATTAGACGTACCTCTAGACCCATCTACCGCGCTTCACCCCGTCCCCAAAAGGGGCCTCGATTGGCAGTCCTTTCCGAATGTGCCATGCGCTCGACGAAAGCACGAACCACATATAGTGCAGCCGGGAATTTTCGAGCTTCTCAGGTATGCGAACTGTCTCGCGTTCACGCCATGATGATGCTCGTCGTGATCGTCTGCGGCGTCATCCAGCAGGCAGGCGCTACCGATCTGACAAGCTCACAGACCGGCTATGTGCTGACCTCGGGCGGCAATCCCTATGTGGTGGTGCTTGGCGCAATCATCGATACGCGAGCGACAGGCGTCACCGCAATCGACAGCGTAGCGGGTTCCGGGTGGATGCTGACCAATAACGGCACCGTCGCGGGCGGATACTGGGCGCTCCAGTTCAGCCAGCACGCCACCGTGGTCAACAATGGACAGTTCATCAGTCCCATCACCACGGCAGTCGCACTCTTCGGCGGCGCCGACGTCACCAATCACGTCGGCGCGGTCATCGCCGGGAAGCTGGACGGCGTCTTCGTGCGCGGCTCGACGAGCACGGTCGTCAACGCAGGCGATATCGCGGGAGACGTCGTCGGCCTCGCCAACACGCAGGCAGCGATCCACATGCCCGACGGCGGCGCCATCACCAATCTGTCAACCGGCCGCATCGCGGGTTCCGCATCGGCCATCCTTTCCGCGCCCGCGACAACGGTCATAAACGCTGGCCTCATCGCATCCGGCAGCAAGGCCGCAATTGACCTGACGACGGGCACCAGCAGCATGGGCGGTCTCGTCGTCAATAGCGGCACGATTATGGGCGGCGATAGCGGGACAGCGATCCTGTTCGGTCCGCACGACGACACATTGCTCATCACGGGCACGTCGTCCATCTTGGGGATCGTGGACGGCGGGGCGCACGACGCGGGCGGCGCCAACGCGCTGATTCTCGGCGGCACGACGGCGGGTACCTTCGACCTGTCTTCGATCGGCGCCAATGCGCAATACCGCAACTTCGACATGCTCGCGAAGCAGGACGTCGGCACCTGGACGCTGACGGGCGTAAGCAGCGTCAATCAGGCGTGGCAGATTGCGGGAGGCAATCTGATCGTCGCGGGGCAGTTGTCGGGCGGTATCACCGCCGTCCCGCAGGCCACCCGTATCGATGTCGAAATCGCGAGCGGCGGCGCCGTGCACGCACAAACAGGAAGCGCGATCTCGCTCGGAGCGGCAAGCCGAATCGTGAATGGCGGCACCATCGACGGCCATGCCAGCGACACTGCCACGCTCACCGTGCAAGGCGGCGGCAGCAGCATCGTCAATGCGGGTTCCATCAGCGCGGTCGGCGCGGGCTCGCCCGCCATCAGCCTCGATACGGCGAATGGCCGTGTGAGCGTTGTCAACCAGGCCGGCGCGGCGATTTCCAGCGAACAGGGCGTCGCCGTGCTCGCCGGCTCCCATGTCGTGATCCTGAACGCAGGGAACCTGATGGGCCGCGACGCCGCCGTCCGCTTCACAGGTTCGGACGACGCGCTGACGCTCGTCAGCGGCAGCAATGTGACAGGCGACCTCGACGGCGGCAATGGCCTTGGGAATGCGCTGGTGTTGCAAGGCACGGGCAGTCTCGCAAGCCGCCTGTACGGGTTCGCGTCGCTTGCGATGCGCGGCACTGACTGGTCGCTGGCAGGCGATGCCTCGGTCGGCAATGCAACGGTCGACACGGGCACGCTGCGCGTGAATGGCACGTTGGGCAGTACAGCCACCGCGGTTGCGCCGGCTGCAGCGATTGCCGGAACGGGAACCGTCGAGGGCGCACTCGTCGTGCAAGGCGCAATCGCTCCGGGCAATGCCGTTGCCGCGCCGTTGGGAACGGCCGTGTCCGCACTGCCGGCGCTCGCGGTCGGTACGTTGCACGTCGCCGGTTCTTTTGCGCAGGCTGCGGGAAGCCGCTACGTGGTCGATGTGCTGCCCACGGGCAACGATCTCGTCGACATCACAGGCCCGGCGACATTACAGGGCGGGACAGTACTCGCCCGTCTCCGAACGACGTCGTTCAACCGCACCGATATCTACACGATCGTCGCGGCGTCGGCAGGCGTGAGCGGCACGTTCGCCGGTGTCTCGACGCTCAGCCCGTTTGTCCAACCGTCGCTTGCGTACGATGCCGATCACGCGTACCTCGTCGTGCAACGCGATTTTCTGCACGCGGGCGGCACCCCGAATGAGCTTGCCGTAGAAGGCGCGCTGGATCACGGTATCGCGGCGATCGGCTCGGGCACGCCACCCAGCCGCGATTTCCTGAGCGTCGCCGCCGATCTTGTCAGTATCGAAGGTCCGGCGGCCTACGCCGCGCTCGACCAGCTGGGCGCGGAGTCGTATGCGGCGCTGCTCAGCGCCCACGTCGCAGCGTCGCGTCAAACGACGGATGCCATTCAGGCGCGCCTCGCCGACGCGCGCAGCAGTTCATGCACGAAGTCCACGACGCCCGCCGCCCGGTCCACGCAGTTCCCGGCGGATGGCGACACACGCATCTGCTCGTGGGCAGCGCTGCTCGGCAAAACAGGCAGCAACGGCGGATACGACACGTGGCTCACGCAGCAGATCGATCTCGCCGGTGCGATCGCTGGCATCGATTATCGTGTCGCGGGGCCGGTTACGCTCGGCGCGGCGCTCAGCTACATCCACGGCAATACGTCCACCGACACGTTGCCCGTACACGGACAGTTCGACAGTTATCAGATCGCGCTGTACGGCAGCTATGCGCCGGGACGGTATTGGTTGCAGGGCGCGCTGGGCTACGGACGCAACGACGATCAAATGAAGCGCGACATCACCTTCACCATCCCGTCGCGCACGGCCCAAGGCAAGGTGGACGGGAACCAGTATTTCGCGTCGCTGCAAACGGGCGTCGACCTCGATGCCGGTCCCGTTGGCGTGGTGTCGCCGTTTATCGGTCTGGAAGCGCAGTACGTTGTCTTGCCAGCAATCACCGAGACGGGCGCAGATTCCGTGAATCTGGCGGTGCAGTCGCCGTCGGGCAGTGCCGTGCGGTCTCTGCTCGGCGCGCAGTGGCGTCGCGCGATCGACTGGTTGGGACATCAATGGCGCGTGGACGCCACCGCGGCGTGGGCGCACGAATACGGCGCGCTCACGCGGACGATCGACGCGAGCTTCTCCGGCGCGCCGAACACGGGCTTTACGGTCCACGGCAGCGGCCTCGCGCGCGATGCCGCGCAGATCGAATTGGGCGCGAGTGTCTCGCTGGGTCGAAGCACGCATCTGCGAGTCCGCTACGACGGCGAGTTCGGTGGCCGTAGCACCTCACATGCGGGCAGCGCCGGCTTTGACTATCGCTGGTAGCGTCCTGCCGGTTTGTCAGCGTCGATCGCGATAGTGAATGCAGCGAACGCCCGACGCCGGCGCATTCAGCAACCTCAGATATCAGTCGCTGTTGGCCCGGTGCGATAGCCAGCCGTCAACCCGATTCGCACCGGAACTTAACGTCGCATGTATGCACTGGAGGCAAATCGTGAGCGTCAAACCAGCAATCGTATTCGTCCATGGATTTTGGGGAGGAGCAGCGCACTGGAGCAAGGTGATCGTCGAGTTGTCGCGCAAGGGCTATACCGATCTACATGCCGTCGAGCTCCCGTTGACGTCGCTCGCCGACGACGCAGCACGCACACGGCAGATGGTTGCGCAGATCGATGGTCCCGTGCTGCTGGTCGGTCATTCCTACGGCGGTGCCGTGATAACGGAAGCCGGCCATGGCGACAACGTCGCTGGTCTGGTTTATATCGCCGCATTTGCACCCGATTCAGGCGAAAGCCCGGGCGCGATCACCCAGCAGAACCCGCCCGTCGCCGCGGAGAATCTGACTCCCGACAACGATGGTTATCTGTGGATCAAACGAGAGAAGTTCCACGAGAGCTTCTGCCAGGATCTGACATCGGACGAAGCACTGGTCATGGCCGTGACGCAGAAGGCACCGCTGATAAAGACGTTCGGCGATACCGTCACGTCGCCCGCGTGGAAACACAAGCCATCGTGGTATCAGATCTCGAGCGAAGACGGGATGATCTCGCCGGCCAATCAACAGATGATGTCAGCAAGGCTTCAGGCGAAAAAAGTCATCACGCTCGCATCGAGTCACGCGTCATTAGCGTCGCGTCCCGTCGAGGTCGCTGGTCTCATCGATGAGGCTGCCCGCGCGCTCTCGATGTAAATGGCGAATAGATAGCATCAAACAGCACGGCCGCCGGCGCATCGATTGCAACACGCGATGCGCCGACGACCTGGTTCATCGCACCCATTTCTCTCACCGCCTGTCGCGGCACCGGGCTCGCGCGAATATCGACGGGCCGCCGCGCTCAAGTAATCGGAGCCGTTGCCGATATGCAGTAGAGGCACTGCCCGTCCGCTTCTTCTTGCCGCCGTCACGCCCTGGTACGCGTTCGATCCGCCGCAACCCTGCCGCAAGCGTTTGCGCGTGCAGATCGACCGCGCTCCGCGTTGCCCCGGCCGATCCGATCCGAAACTCATAGTGGTTCCCAAGTGCGCCGAATTGCGTTTGCCGCCCTGCTCTGTGGCCTCGTGACTTCGCTGTTTTTGTCGTTGTATGGTTGCCATCGGAAAGGCTCCCCCTCGTCAAGCGCAACCGTACCGACCCGGACCACCATCACCGCGCTGATCTGGGCGCCGGACTGGCCGGAAGAAATGCTGCAGATCGCAGCCGAATTCAGCAAGCTCAACCCCGACATCGGCGTGAACGTGCAATTCATGGTCGGCAATTCGGTCGAGGAAAACATCAAGCCGCGTATCGCGTCGGGCAACCTGCCCGATGTCGTCAGCGTCAATCCGAATGCCTACGCCGCCGCACTCGCCGATCAGGGCGTGTTGGCCGCCGTCAGCCACACCACGGCGTGGAGCAACATGCTCGACCCGCTCAAGGGCGACTGGACCAGCCGCCAGGGCAAGGCCTTCGGCATTTCCGGCGGCGTGGCGACGGTGCTGATGTACTACAACAAGGACATGTTCGCGAAGGCCGGCGTCAAGACGCTGCCGACCAGTTTCCCCGAGTTCCTTGCCGTGTGCGAACAGCTCAGGCGCGCGGGTTTCACGCCGATCATGTGGAACGGCGGCTTTCCGAACATGCTGGGCAACGGCCCGTTCAGTTTCGGCTTCGCCAACAACGTGGTCGCGCGCGAGCCGGACTGGAAAAAGAAAATGGAAGACGGCACGCTGGATCTGGACACGCCGCAAGCCGCCGACATCTTCGCGAAGCTGTCGCTGATCGCGCGGCGCGGCTACGTGCAGGATGGATTCATGGCGACCGACTACGACGGCGGCATCCGCCTGTTCAAGGAAGGCAAGGTCGCGATGGCGTTCCACGGCAGTTGGGCCGCCGGTCTGCTGCTGCACGGCAACCCCTTCGAGGCGGGTGTGTTCATTCCGCCGTGGAATGCCCCCGGCAAGCGCGTGGTGCCCGTGATCGGCAGCGAGACGGGTTTTGCCGTGTGCGAAACACCCAACAAGGCGGCCGCGCTGCGCTTTGTCGAGTTCATGACGGGCAAGGGCTTCGCGATCGTGCAGCGCAAGCGGCAGAACATTTCGCCGTTCAGGCCGGGCGCTCAAGCGATCGCGGGCGACCCGCAGATCGTCGCCTATACGAACGAAGTGAGTCGTTATCCCGTCACGGCGAGTCCGTACTATTCGGAGCTTCCCTCCAACTCCATCGAGCGGCTGCACCGTTTGATGCAGGACGTGCTGTTGAACAGGATCACGCCCAGACAGGCTGCCACCCTGCTCGATGCGTCCGTCAAGCATGAAGCGAAGATGCATTACAAATGAACGCGATCATCGGTTCACTGCGACGGGCTTTCGACTTTTTCTCGCAGGATCTGCTGCGCCGGGTCGAAATCCGCTACCGGCTGATGACTGCGTTCATCCTGCTGTCGCTGCTGCCCGTGCTCATTTCAGGCTACATCTCGTACGCAGAGTCGACGGCGGCCATCAAGGAAAAGGCCCGCATCTTCTCGAAGGAAGTGGTCAGGCAGGTGTCGAAGAACGTCGGGTTGCGCATGGAGCAGATCGAGACGGAAAGCAGCCTGCTCGTGCTGTCCGATCAGGTTCAGGCGGCGCTCACGAAAGTCGCGAACGGCAGCGCGAAGGAACAGAACGAAGCGCGCCAGGACATGACGCGCCTTCTGCTCGATCACTACGGTTCGGCCGACTTCGTCAACGAGAAGTACCTGCTCGACGCCAACAACCGGATCATGGACACGCAAGCGTTCGCACAACTCACGCGCGGCGTGATGCGCTTCGTGCGGCAGGCGCCCGATCGGAACGGGCGGCCCTACTGGGGCAGCTATGACAACGGTGTCGGGCAACAGAACCTGGGCATGGTGCGCGCCGTCATCGGCAAGAGCAACAACGGGCGGCTCGGCAGTCTTGTGCTGGTGATCCGCCCGGAGTATTTTTCGACGATCTTCAACGACGTCGCGCTCGGCTCGGGCACGGAAGTCTATGTGCTCGACGCGAGCAACAACCGGCTGATCGTGCGTTCCGACTACGCGTCGATGAGCGCCGACGACACCGCCGAGCCGGCCCTCATCGACGGGATCACACACGACAGCAACGGCGAGCCGGACGGTTTCGTCAGCTTCGAAGGCAAGGAGCACACGGGCTACTTTGCCGCGTACACGCGCATTCCCGGCACCACGTGGTTCGTCGTCAGCACGATTCCGGAGAAGCGGCTGACGGCCGAGGCGCAATCCGTGCGCAACCAGATCGTGCTGGTCGGCATTTCGGGCTTCCTGCTTTCGATCTTTCTCGCGTACTTCATCGCACACAGCATTTCGGCGCCGCTCAACGAACTCGTGCGCAAGATGCACGATACGGGCAGTGACGCGGGCGCCGAAGCCGATGCGCTCGCCGACGCGCACGTCGAAACGGGCGATCAGGACGAACTGGGCCGGCTCGCGCAGCGCTTCGAAAGAATGCGCGCGGCAATCCGGCAAAAGATCCAGAAGATCAACGAGATCAACGCGTCGCTCGAACACACCGTCGTCGAGCGGACGGCGGAGCTGACGCGCCGCGAGCAGGAATCGCGGACCTTGATCGACAATTCGCCGGACACGATCACACGCTACGACCGCGATCTTCGCCGCACCTATGCAAACCCGGCTTTCTGCGCGTCGGCGGGACACACGCTCGGCGAAGCGCTCGGCAAGCGGCCTTCGGAGCTTCCCGGCGGCGCGAACGCCCTGATCTACGAACGCAAGATCAGCCAGGTCATCGAGACGGGCAAGAGCGGGCAGTTCGAACTGCGCTGGGTCAACAGGGACGGCGTCGAGCAGTGCTCGCACATTCGCCTGACGCCCGAGGTCGATCCGTCGGGCAACGTGAACTCGGTGCTGGCCGTGGGCCGCGATCTGTCGGACCGGATGGCCTTCGAAGCCGCGATCTGGCGGCAGGCCAATTTCGACACGCTGACGGGGCTGCCGAACCGGCAAATGTTCCAGAACCGGCTCGAACAGGAAGCGAAGGTCACGCGACGCGCCCGGCATCGGATGGCGTTGATGCTGATCGATCTGGACCGCTTCAAGGAGGTCAACGATTCGCTCGGCCACGATTTCGGCGACACGCTGCTGATCGAGGCCGCGCGGCGCATCACGTCGTGCGTGCGCGAACCGGATACCGTCGCGCGTCTTGGCGGCGACGAGTTCACCGTGATCCTGCCGGATCTGCACGACACGGAAAGCATCGAACGCGTGGCGCAGACGATCATCGGCGCGCTGTCGGAGCCGTTCAAGCTCGGGCCGCACGATGCGTTCATTTCGGCGAGTGTCGGCGTGACGCTGTATCCCGACGACGCCCGCGAACTCGACGTCCTGTTCAAGAATGCCGACCAGGCCATGTACGCCGCCAAGAACGCGGGCCGCAACCGCTTCGCCTGGTTCACGCCCGATCTGCAGGTCGCGGCGGAAAAGCGTCTGCGGCTCACGAGCGATCTGCGCGCCGCGCTGCCCGGCGAACAGTTCGAGCTGTATTACCAGCCAATCGTCGAGCTCGCGACGGGCGACATCCACAAGGCCGAAGCGCTGATCCGCTGGCTGCATCCCGAGCGCGGCACGATCAGCCCGCTCGAGTTCATTCCGTTGGCGGAAGACACGGGACTCATCGTGCCGATCGGCGACTGGGTATTCAGGCAGGCCGTGCATCAGGCGAAGCAATGGCGCAGCCGGTTCCATCCATCGTTCCAGATCAGCGTCAACATGTCGCCCGTGCAGATCCGGCAGAACACGCAGCTATGCACGCAGTGGTCCGAGTATCTGGTTCGCGAGAGCATGCCGGGGCAAAGCATCGCGGTCGAGATTACGGAAGGGCTGCTGCTGCACGCCGATCTGAAGATCGACGAAAAGCTGGCGACGTTCCGCGATGCGGGCATCCGTATTTCGATCGACGACTTCGGTACGGGCTATTCGTCGCTGGCGTACCTGAAGCGCTTCGACATCGACTATCTGAAGATCGACCGTTCCTTCGTCCAGAACCTGGGGCTCGATGCCGACAATCAGGCGCTGTGCGAGGCAATCGTCGTGCTCGCGCACAAGCTCGGCCTGAAGGTGATCGCGGAAGGCGTGGAAACTGTCGAGCAGCGCGCGTTTCTGGCCGCCGTCGGCTGCGACTTCGCGCAAGGCTTCCTGTGGTCGCAGCCGGTGCCGCCCGACGCATTCGAGGCACTCGTCTGGCCGCGCATCGAATGCAGCGAGGAAAACGTCTGACGCGCAGCTTGCCGCATCAGATGCGATGACGTGCTGGCGGGCGGCACACACCCGCCGCCGTGCAATCAGTTGCCGAAGAAGATGGGCTCGGGATACGCATCCGACGAGCGCGGCGCCCCCATCTGCATCATGCCGTTCGGTGCGACGCCGCCCACGGCCGTATGCGTCATCGGCTGCGGGTCTTGCGCCGAGACTTTCGCTTCAGCGGCCTGAATGTCATCCGGGTAGCTGGCGTCGCGCGCGATCGGGCGATAGCCAGCCTGCTCGACGCGCTGAAGATCGTCGCGCACCTGAGCGCGCGTGACGTCGCCCTGTTCGGACTGAGCGAAAGAAAGTGCCGGCGCAGCCAGCGCGCACGAAACGACGACCGCCTGGATCAGTGCTTTCATGATGGTTCACCTGCGTGTGAGTCCTGGACCGCGCCGCATTCGCGCCGGATGGCATGCGAATGCGGCACCAATACCCTTCTTAAGGGTTGCCACCATTGTGGTCAATGACCACTGACCGAAGGCTGTCTCTCACATGACAAATGCGTCATCTGCGCGATGTGCGTGTCCGGCGACCGTCCCGAAGCCGCTCGAAGATGTCGGATTTGTAATGTGCCAGTTATCGATAGGTAACGGCCTCGCCGTCACACTGCGACCCATGCAATGCCCGAGCGCGCACCGCCGCCGTGCATTTCCGGCAGATCATCGTCCAAGGAAACGTCATGTGGATCGTCAAACTGGCCCTGCGGCGGCCCTACACCTTCATCGTATTGGCTGTGCTTATCTTTATCGTGGGGCCGCTCGCGATCCTGCGCATGCCGACGGACATCTTTCCGAACATCGACATTCCCGTCGTCAGCATCGTCTGGACCTATAACGGCTTCTCCTCCGAGGACATGGCGCATCGCATCGTGTCGAACTACGAGCGCGCGCTGACCACCGATGTCGACGACATCGAGCACATCGAATCGCAGTCGCTCAACGGCGTGGCTGTGGTGAAGGTGTTCTTCCATCCGGGCGCGGACATCAATCGCGCAATCGCGGAGGCCGCGTCGAACTCCGCGTCGATCCTGAAAGTGCTGCCACCAGGTACTCTTCCGCCAAACATCATCACGTACAACGCCTCGACGGTGCCCGTGCTGCAACTGGGTCTGTCGAGCAAGACGCTGCCCGAGCAGACGCTCTACGACCTCGGCAACAGCTTCATCCGCACGCAGCTCGCCACGGTTCAGGGTGCGGCCGTGCCGCTGCCGTACGGCGGCAAGATCCGTCAGATCATGGTCGAGCTCGACCCGAAAGCGCTGCAGGAAAAAGGCCTTGCACCGATCGATGTGGTCAACGCCGTCAACGCCCAGAATCTGATTCTGCCCGGCGGCACCGCGAAGATCGGCGCACGCGAATACAACGTCGAGATGAACGGCAGCACCAGCACGGTGGCCGCGCTCAACGACCTGCCCATCAAGACGGCTAACGGCAGCGTGGTGTATGTGCGCGATGTCGCGCATGTGATCGACGGCTACGCGCCGCAGACCAACATCGTGCGCAGCGACGGCAAGCGCGCGGCGCTGCTGCAAATCGAAAAGACGGGCAGCGCGTCGACGCTCACCATCATCCAGCAGGTCAAGTCGATGCTGCCGAAGATCGCCGCCGGCTTGCCGAGCGCGCTGCACATCACGCCGCTGTCGGATCAATCGGTGTTCGTGAAGTCGGCGATTTCGGGCGTCGTGCGCGAAGCGCTGATCGCCGCGTGCCTGACGGCCGCGATGATCCTGCTGTTTCTCGGCAGCTGGCGCGCGACGCTCATCATCGCGGTGTCGATTCCGCTTGCCGTGCTGACGTCGCTGATCGCGCTGTTCGCGCTCGGGCAAACCATCAACATCATGACGCTCGGCGGGCTCGCGCTCGCGGTCGGCATCCTTGTCGACGACGCGACCGTGGCAATCGAAAACATCACGCATCATCTGGAAAAAGGCGAGCCCCTACACGACGCTATTCTCAACGGGTCCGGAGAAATCGCCGTGCCTACTTTCGTCTCCACGCTCTCCATCTGCATCGTGTTCGTGCCGATGTTCCTGTTGTCGGGCGTCGCGCGCTATCTGTTCGTGCCGTTGGCGGAAGCTGTCGTGTTCGCGATGTGCGCGTCGTACTTCTTCTCGCGCACGCTGATTCCGACGCTCGCGATGTATCTGATGCGCGCGCCTTCCGCGAATGTTCAACACGCATCAGGTCCCTTCGCCCTCTTCGTGCGCTTTCAACGCGGCTTCGAACAACGCTTCGAGGCGCTGCGCCACCGCTATCACGGCGTGCTGCAACGCGCGATTGCCAATCGCCGCCGCTTCATCCCGATTTATCTCGTGTTGTGTTTCGCGTCGCTCGCGTTGATTGCATTCGAAGGACGCGACTTCTTCCCCGCCGTCGATACGGGCGAAATCCGTCTGCATCTGCGCGCGCCGACGGGCACGCGCATCGAGCAGACGGCGCGCATCACCGACGAAGTCGAAGCGAAGATCCGCACCGTGATTCCGAAATCGGATCAGGCCGCCGTGCTCGACAACATCGGCGTGCCAGTGAGCGGCATCAATCTCACGTACGACTCGTCGGACCCGATCGGCCCCGAGGACGCCGACATCCTGATCACGCTGAAACCCGATCACAAGCCAACGGCGCAATACGTCGCGCAGTTGCGCAACGTGCTCGCGCAGTCGTTTCCGGGCGTGACGTTCGCGTTCCTGCCCGCCGACATCGTCAGCCAGATTCTCAACTTCGGCCTGCCCGCGCCGATCGACGTGCAGATCGTCGGCAACAAGCTCGCACAGAACCGCGTCGTCGCCGACAAGCTGCTCGCGCAGATGCGCGGCGTGCGCGGGCTCGTCGATGCGCGCATCCAGCAGCCCGGTGACGAGCCGACCATCAACGTCGATGTCGATCGCACGAAGGCCATTCAGGCGGGGCTCATGCAGAAGGACGTCGCGCAGAATCTGCTGATCGCGCTGTCGGGCAGTTCGCAGACCACGCCGAATTTCTGGCTCGATCCGAAGAACGGCGTGAGCTATCCGTTGATGGCCGAAGTGCCGCAATACGATATTCACTCGCTGCAGACGCTCGCCAACATTCCGTTGTCGACGACTTCGGCGACCAATCAGGCGACCAATCAGGCGGCCAACCAGGTCAGCGCGAATCCGCAGAACCAGTTGGGCACGCTCGGCACGATGTCGCGCAGCACGCAGCAGGCCGTCGTGTCGCACTACAACGTGCAGCCTGTGCTCGACATTTTCGCGTCGACGCAAGGGCGCGATCTGGGCGGCGTCGCTGACGACGTGACGAAGCTCGTCGACGCCGCACGCGCGCAATTGCCGCCCGGCTCGTCGATCGTGATGCGCGGCCAGGTGCAGTCGATGAACCAGTCGTTCGCCGGGCTCGGCACGGGGCTCGTGTTCGCGATCGTGCTCGTCTATCTGCTGATGGTGGTGAATTTCCAGTCGTGGCTCGATCCGCTGATCATCGTCAGCGGCTTGCCCGGCTCGCTCGCGGGCATCGCGTGGATGCTGTTCGCGACGCACACGACACTGAGCGTCCCTGCGCTGACGGGCACGATTCTGTGCATCGGCATCGCGACGGCCAACAGCATTCTCGTCATCAACACCGCGCGCGAATCGCTCGCGGGCGGCATGGAGCCGCTCGCGGCCGCGCTCGACGCCGGCTTCAACCGCTTCCGTCCCGTGCTGATGACAGCGCTGGCGATGCTGATCGGCATGCTGCCGATGGCGCTCGGACTCGGCGACGGCGGCGAGCAGAACGCGCCGCTCGGACGCGCGGTGATCGGCGGGCTGGCCATCGGCACCGTCTCGACGCTGATGCTCGTGCCCGTCGTGTTCGGCGCCGTGCACGCGTGGCTCGCGAAGCGCCGCGCCAGACACGAAGCCGGTCGCGCCGATGTGACCACACATGCTGAATAAGGAACTGCCATGACCACGCCCACTCTGCCGACGGCTCCCGAACCGTCCACGCGCACGGATCTCGCGCGCACCGATCTCGCGCAAACCGGCAGCGCGCCCATGCCGCGTCGCCGGCGCTATCTGCTGCCCGTCGCGCTCGCCGCGGTCGCCGCCGCGCTGCTCGCGATCGGCATCGTGCCGCGTTGGCACGCAAGCGCGGCGCTGACAGATCAGGTCGACGCGCAACGTTATCTGAGTGTCGAAACCGTGACGCCGAAGCCCGCGCCCGCGTCGCAGGAACTGCTGTTGCCGGGCGCCGTGACGCCCTATGCCGACGCGTCGATCTATGCGCGCACGAGCGGCTACGTCCAGCACTGGTACGCGGACATCGGCGCGAAGGTCAAGGCGGGACAGACGCTTGCCGACATCGACACGCCCGAGCTCGACGCGCAGTTGCGTCAGGCACGCGCCGACGAAGCGACCGCGAAGGCCAACTACGGCTTCGCCAGCAGCACGGCGCAGCGCTGGCAGACGATGCTGCAAACGCAATCGGTCTCGCAGCAGGACACCGACGCGAAGACAGCCGACAGCGCGGCGAAGCTCGCGGCCTGGCAGGCGGCGCAGGCCGACGTGGCGCGCCTGACAGAGTTGGTGTCATACGAGAAGGTGACGGCGCCGTTCGACGGCGTCATCACCGCGCGCAACGTGAACGTCGGCGCGCTGGTGACGGCGGGCGGCACGCCCGGCCTCGCGGCCAACCCGGGGCAGCTCTTTCACATCGAACAGACCGACCGCCTGCGAGTCTATGTCGACGTGCCGCAGAACGACGCCGCTACGGTCACGCAAGGCACGCAGGTCTATCTGACGACGCAGCAGTATCCGGGGCGCAAGTTCGATGCGACGGTCGCGCGGACGTCGGACTCGATCGATCCCGTGAGCCGCACGCTGCGCGTCGAAGTCGACGTCGACAACCGCGACGGCGCGTTGCTGCCGGGCGCGTATGCGCAGGTTCATCTTGCGCTGCAGACGGCGCATCCCGCGCTCGAAGTGCCCGTGAGCGCGCTGCTGTTCCGGCCGGACGGCGTGACCGTCGCGGTGGTCGGCGGCGACAACAAGGTGCAGTTGCGCACCGTGACCATCGGCCGGGACTTCGGCACGTATGTCGAAGTCGCCACGGGACTCACGGCGGCCGACCGCGTGATCAACAATCCCGGCGATGCGATCAGCAACGGCGAGACCGTGCGCATCGCGACGGCGGCGGCGCCAGCAGCGGCGGCAGCGCCCGCGGCCGCCGGACCGGCGAAGCACGCCTGAGCGCGACGCGAGACCCATCATGTTCGATATCCGCAAATCGGTGATTCGCAAGGCGCTCGTCGTCGCCGTCGCGGGCGCGTTGAGCGCCTGTTCCACCTTGCCGCATTACACACAGCCGCAAACGGCCGTGCCCGATCACTTCGCCAGCACGCCGCAGGCGTCGGCGGGCTGGACGCTCGCCGCGCCCGCCGATGCACAGCCGCGCGGCCCATGGTGGACGCTCTACGGCGACGACGAGCTGAACCGCCTGGAAGCGCAGGTCGATGTATCGAACCAGACCGTGCGCAAAGCCGTCGCGCAGCTGGAAGCGGCACGCGCGATGGTCGACTATCAGCGCTCGGGTTATTCGCCCGTCGTCACTGCAGGGACGTCGGCGCAACGCTTTCGCACGTCGCAGAATGTGGTGCACAAGGGGCTGGCGGGGCATACCGTGCCCGATTTCTCGGCGGGACTTGCGGCGAGCTGGGAGCCGGACCTGTTTGGACGCGTGAAGGACGCCGTTGTCAACGCGCGCGACAACGCTCAGGCCAGCGAAGCGGATCTCGAATCCGTGCGTCTGTCGGTCGCCACCGATCTCGCCATTGACTATTTCAATCTGCGCTCGCTCGACCGGCAAAAGAAGCTGCTCGACGACACCGTCACGGCTTATGCCGCCGCGCTGCGCATCGTGCAACAGCAACTGAAGGACGGTGCGATCGATGCATCGGCAGTCGCGCAAGCGCAGACGCAACTCGAAAGCACGCGCACGCAGGACAGCGACATCGACGTGCAACGCGCCCAACTCGAACATGCAATCGCGACGCTGATCGGAAAACCGGCATCTTCGTTCTCTTTGCCGCCGAAGGTCGAAACCGTCACGCTGCCGCAGATCCCAACGGGCGTGCCATCGCAATTGCTGGAGCGGCGTCCCGACATTGCGGCCGAGGAGCGGCGCGTCGCGGCCGCGAATGCGCAGATCGGCCAGGCGCGCGCGGCGTTCTATCCGAATCTGACCTTGTCGGCAGCGGTGGGGCTTGAAAGCTCGTATTACGCTCCGTGGCTCACAGCGTCCAGCCTGTTCTGGTCGCTTGGCTCGCAGATAGCGGGCACGCTGTTCGACGGCGGTCGGCGCTCCGCCGCGTTGAAGGGCGCCAACGCGCAATACGACGGCGCGGTCGCCGATTATCGGCAAACCGTGCTGGTCGCGTTCCAGCAGGTCGAAGACGAATTGTCCACGCTCAATACGCTCGCAAGCGAAGCGGACAGCCAGCAGCGCGCGACGTCGGCGGCGCAGTTGTCGCTGAAATTGACGACCAACCGCTATCAGGCGGGCGCCGTCAGCTATCTGGACGTCGTCACCGCGCAAACCATCGCGCTCACCAACGAGCGGTTGACGCAGCAGATCGACGCGCGGCGTGTGGATGCGAGCGTGCAGTTGCTGAAGGCGCTCGGCGGCGGCTGGGATCGCGCGTCGCTGACGGATGCGAATGCAACCGACTGACGCTTGCTGCGCCGGCGCCCGGCGTGGCGCAGAGCGCCGTGGTTCGCCAACTGCATCGCGACAGGATGTCGTCGTAATATATGCGCGTTCATAACGCACGGGGACATCGTGATGATGCGCAAGCTGTTGCTGTCGGGGATCGTATCGGCCGGCCTTCTATTTGCGGGCGGGGCGTGCGCCGACGAAAGCACCGTCAACGTGTTGTACGCAGGATCGCTGGTGAATCTGATGGAGCGCAGCGTCGGTCCCGCTTTCGAAAAGGCAACGGGCCTGCATTTCAGCGGCTACGCGGCGGGCTCGAACAAGATCGCCAACGAGATCAAGGGCAAACTGCGGCGCGGCGACGTGTTCATCAGCGCGAGCCCGAAGGTCAACGCGGGCCTGATGGGCCCCGCCAATGGCGATCATGTGGGTTGGTATGTGAACTTCGCCGAATCGCCGCTGATGATCGGCTATCACCCGCAAAGCCGCTTCGCCGCCGACTTCAAGAGCAAGCGCTGGGATCAGGTGCTGCAGGAGCCGGGCATCCGCATCGGGCGCACCGATCCGAAGCTCGATCCGAAAGGCGCGTTCACCGTCGACATGATGACGAAGGCGGCGCAGCTGTATCACCAGCCGGATCTCGTTGAGAAGACGCTCGGCGATCCGGAGAATCCCGCGCAGGTGCTGCCGGAAGAAACGCTGGTCGGCCGTCTGCAGTCGGGCCAGCTCGATGCCGGCTTCTTCTACTCGACGGAAACGTCGGATCTGAAGATTCCCGCGCTGCGCCCCGCGCGCGAACTGCAGGCAAAGGCGAGCTACACACTGACGATTCTCAACGACGCCCCCAACCAGACGGGCGCTGCGCGCTTCGTCGATTTCCTGTTGAGCGATACGGGCCGCGCGTTGCTGAAGCAGCATGGCGTCGAGGTGATCAAGCCCACCGTGACAGGCAATGTGCAGGCGGTGCCGCCTTCCGTGCAAGCCGTGACCGACGCCGCGCCATGACCCGGCCGGCCGCGCGTCCGCTTCTGTGGCTGGCATGTCTGCTCGCCGTCTATCTGTGCGCGCCGTTCCTCGCGAGCATCCCGCAGATCGGACAGGCGGACTGGACGCACGTGGACTGGCGCGCGACGTGGTCGGCCGTGGCGGTGTCGGCGGGCAGCGCGAGCGTGGCGTCGCTCGCCATACTGATTGGCGGCGTGCCGCTCGGCTATTGGCTCGCGCGCTCGGACTCGCGCGGCATGGCGTTGCTCGGGTTCGTCGTGCAATTGCCGCTCGCGCTGCCGCCGCTCACGAGCGGCGTGCTGCTGCTGTTTCTGCTCGGCCCGTATAGCTGGCTGGGTCAGCTCACGAACGGCGCACTCACCGACTCGTTCGCGGGCATCGTGCTCGCCGAAACATTCGTGGCGGCGCCTTTTCTGATCGTCGCGGCGCGCTCGGCGTTCGCCTCCGTCGATCCCGTCTATGACGACGTCGCGGCCACGCTCGGCCATCGCGCGGCGAGCCGCTTTTTCCGGGTGATGCTGCCCATCGCCTGGCCGTCGATCCGCGCGGGTCTCGTGCTCGCGTGGCTGCGCGCGTTCGGCGAATTCGGCGCGACGGTGATGGTGGCCTACCATCCGTATTCGCTGCCCGTCTATACGTATGTGGTGTTCGGCGGCCAGGGGCTGCCCGCGATGATGCCGCTGTTGCTGCCGACGCTCGCGATTGCCGTGTTGTGCGCGGCGCTGTCCGTCGCCTGGCGCGGCGGGCGCGGGAACCTGTTCAACGCCGCCGATAACGGCGATACGGCCGACAGCCTCGCGAGCGAGCCGGCACGCCCTGCCCTGCCCAATCCGCGCCTGGCGATCGCGCTCAGACGCCAGCTCGGCGCGTTCGATCTCGACATCGAATGGATGCCTTCGACGCGCCGGCTCGCCATCATCGGGCCGTCGGGCTCGGGCAAGTCGCTCGCGCTGAAACTGATTGCGGGCCTCGAACGCAACGAGATGGGCTTCGTTCGATTCGGCGGCGCGCAGCTCGATGCGCTGCCGCCCGAGCGCCGTCATATCGGCTACATGCCGCAGGATTACGGTCTGTTTCCACACATGACGCTCGCGCGGCAGTTGTCGTTCCCCGTCGATGCCGACCCTTCCAGCGCGCGCTACTGGATCGAGCATCTCGGCCTGTCGGCGCTGACGGCGCGTTTGCCGCATCAGTTGTCGTTCGGCCAGCGGCAGCGCGTCGCGCTGGCGCGCGCCCTATCGCGGCATAGCCAGCTGCTGCTGTTCGACGAGCCGTTTTCGGCGCTCGATACGCCGCGCCGTCGCCGCCTGCAACAGGCGCTGCGCGCGTTGCAGCGCGAGATTTCGGCCGTCACCGTGATCGTCACGCATGATCCCGACGAAGCCGCGCTGCTCGCCGACGAAGTGCTCGTCATCGAACATGGGCGCGTGCTGCAGTCGGGCACCGTCGATCAGGTATTCGGGCAACCCGCATCATTGCAGGTCGCGGCCCTGCTCGGCTTGCACAACGTGGGCGAAGGAACGATGCGTGAGCACGGCGTCGTCGATACGGCATCGGGACTGTCGATCGCCACTGCGAATCGCTCGATTCCCGCGGGCGAACGCGTGATGTGGCGAGTTTCGCCGTCGTCGATCGCGATCTCGGCGCACGGCGCGCAATCGGGCGCCGTCGATGCCGTCGAGCTGCGGCACGGCGATCCGTACGTGGTATTGAATGTCGGCGGAATGCGCTTCGATGTGGCGGGCGACGGCGCACTCGCGCCTGTGTCGGAGCCTGCGAGCGTGCGCTTCGATATCGATCCGCGTGGCGTCAGCGTGTGGGTCGATCGGGCCCGGGCCGTTCGATGCGACAGCGTGTCGTCCGCCTCGTCGTCCGCCGCGTAGACGTGAATCGTATAGACGTCAGTCGTTCGCCGCGAGCGCGGCCTCTTCCTGCCCGCTGACGGGCACCTTCAGCGAATCGTATGCCGAATGCTCGACGAGAAAGTCGACCAGTGCCCGCACGTTCGGCGCCAGATTGCGTCGGCTGCCGTACGCGATCGACAACCCCATCGACGGCAATGCGACGTGGGGCAGCACGCGCAGCAGCGCGCGTTCGTGCAGATCGTCGTCGATCAGCGCGGCGGGCAGCAGCGCAACGCCCATCCCTTCGATGGCCATACGCCGCACCATGTCGCTGCTGTTGGCGCGGACATGCGTGGCGTGCGGCACGTTCGCGTCGAGCCAACGGCGCGCAAGATCATGTTCCGCGCTGGTCGCGCCGTCCTCGTGCGAAAGGATCACCAGGCGCTCGAGGTCTGCAAGTTCCGTGATGCCGCGCACGTTCGGAACGTAGCGCGGCGACGCGACGAGCGCCATATCGAGTCGCGCAAACGTGCGAGCGACGACCGAACCGGGATGCGGATAGGTGTCGCTCGTAAGCGCGGCGTCGAAGCGCCCTTCGACGAGGCTGATCGGGCCGTCGGCGAATATCACTTGCGGCACGACGTGCGGATAGCGCGCGCTGTACGTGCTGAGCAGTTTCGCGAGGTAACCCGCGCCGACGCTGCCTTGCACGGCGAGGCGCAGCGTGCCCGCCGGAATGTGAGTCGCGGCGAGCAACCCGCCCTCCACGTCGTCGATCTCCTCGACGATCGATCTGACGCGATCCAGAAACAGACGGCCGGCTTCGGTGAGCGTCACACTGCGCGTCGTGCGTTGCAAAAGCCGCGCGTCGAGCCGTTCTTCGAGCGACGCCACGCTGCGCGTCGCAACCGCGCTCGACACTTTCATCTGATCGGCCGCATTCGTGAAGCTACCGAGCTCCGCGACCTTTACAAACATTCTGAGTGACTGCAGATAGTCCATCGTTGCGCTTCTGTGGAATCGCCGTCCCGCAGGCACGACGAAAGTCAGAGTTCAACTGTGGACTGTACAAATCGCGCTCGCATCGATAAAGCAGCAGCCGCTGAATTGACTGTTCACCACGCGCCGACAATTTCATGAAATCGAAAGGCAGCGAATGCGCTGCGTTGGCATGAGCGGCAAGATCGCTGCCCTGTGTCATGCGAGCGCTTTTCGCATCTTGCGCATGCCTTGCATGGTGCTGTCGACGACATCCGGCCCGATCTTCGCGCGTAAGCGACGCGTCAGCTGCGTGCTCGCGTCCGCGATGGATTTTTGCAGCGCCTTGCCTGCGGGTCGCGTAGACGCCCCACTCGCGTCCATCACTGATGCCCCGCCGACGCTCGACGAGTTGCTTGTCCGACAGACAGTCGATGAGCCGCGTGGCCGTCGGCCGAGCAATGCCGGCCGTGGCCGCAATGTCGGTGCCGCGACAGCCGGGCTTCGTCTGCACGATGCGCGGTACGTGGCCCTGCGCAGGAGTCGAGCCGAAGTCCGCGTAGACCGCCGCCCACTCCCGCTCGATGAGACATGCAGGCGCGGACGCGTTGTAATCGAGGCATCGGTCGAACATGGCGTGAGTGCGGGTCCGATTTGACTAGCCAGACAACTATATAGATAGGTGCGGCAGGCGATGTTGCTGGGGATGAGGTTTCGCGGACGTATCGTTTGCGGGTTGTTTGCTGCGAAAGGCACGAAGACGCGTTTTCGGCTCAATGCGATCGCCTCGCGCAAATGCGCAAAATTTGCCGATCAGGTACGAGGATTGCTGCTGTCGCGTCAGCCAATTCACAACGGAAACGTTCGTCGACATGACAAAGCTACCGGTCTATGCCAGCCTCGCTTATTTGATCTGCGGCGCGCCCGCAGCCGTGGCGCAAACGCCTTCGCCCCTTGGCGAATGGCAATATTCGGCCGGCATTCCGCTCGAAAAGCTGTTTCAGCCGAACCGGCCAAACTGGGAAGCACGAATTGGCATCGGCGCGACCTTCGAGCCGCGTTATGACGGCTCCGATCGTTACCACACGCTCGTCGGCCCCAGCACGGACATCCGCTACAAAGACCTCGCCTTTCTGTCGACGGGTGAAGGGCTCGGCGTCAATGTGATCCAAGGTCCGAACTGGCGCGTGAGCATCGCCGCCGTCTATGATCTGGGCCGGCGCGCGCACGATGATCCCACGCGGCTCGATGGGCTCGGCAACATCAACCCCGCGCCGGAGGCCAAGCTGGCGGGCGAATACGTCGTGTCAAAGGAATTTCCGCTTGTGTTTCGTGGGGCCGTGACGCGCAGCTTCGGCGGATCGAACGGATGGGTGGCAGACCTTGGCGCCTACATGCCGTTGCCGGGCAGTTCGGAACACTTTTTCTGGTTCGCGGGCCCGTCCGTGACGTTCGCCGATTCCAAATATATGAATAGCTGGTTTGGCGTGAGCGCAACGCAGGCAGCCGCTTCCCGCTATTCGCCGTACGACGCGAGCGCCGGGTTGAAGTCGGCGGGCTTCGGCGTCACGATGATCTGGTTCGTCAACAAACACTGGTTTGTTACTGCGGACGGCGCACTCAAGCGCCTGCTTGGAAGCGCGGCCAACAGCCCTATCACGCAGTCCAAAACGAACGGCGTGTGCGACGTCTCCATCAACTATCAGTTTTGAAGTGCGATGCGTTGGGCGGGGTTCGATTGAGCGACTTTTCGACATGTCCAGAGCCGCTTGATTACCTGGTGATCCTGAACGTTCAAGTGAAATTGCTTGGCGTTTGCGGTGTTGCAGCTGTTCGTCGCGGGTTTTTCTGACGTTTCTGGACGATCGTAACCGCGGTGCTGCTGCGCCGGGCCGCTTTTCGCTACGCTGTGCCTCCGGAGATTGCATCTCCGCATTGGCTTACAGATGCCTTCAGGAGAGCGCTATTTATCGTAAATAGGACTGTGCTCGTTCCATCGTCCCCATTTGGGGTGTGCGATTCGCAACCGCCGCGCGTGGCTGCTCGGCGCCCGAGTTCATGTCCCCATTCGGGGTGGCGAAGCGCGAAATCCCTTACGCCTCTTGAAGTTTGTTGGCGTATCGTGCTCCATGATCGTTCGCACGGGCCAATTTGACGACGAAACACGCGCGAATGTCCCCAGTTGGGGTTGCGTCGGCAGCAGATGGCGCGCTGAGATCTGATGTCCCCAGTTGGGGCGTGGCGGTTGCACGGCGGGGAAGCATGCGGCACTTATTTACGGTAAATACATTAGACCAATTCGAGCGGGGAGCCGGCTTCGTCCAATTTTGCTTCGTGTCTTCAGGGAGTTAGCCGGCATCGTTCGCGTGGTCTCGAGTTCGAATCTCGGTGCAACAGCGTTAGGCCCGTGTCTTTATCGGTTCGATTTCGGGATGGAAAACAACAACATGAGCGTTTCGTTGTCCCCGTTTAGGGTGTCTTGATGTTTGTAAACCGTTTGGTAAACAACGTTTACATCGTTTACAGCAACAGAAGCCTTATCCGGTAAGGGAGAGCGAGCACAAATGTCTCCGTTTGGGGTGGCTTCTGTCCCTGACTGGGGTGCCATTTCAGACTATACGTCCCCTTCTGGGGCGTTTCGCGCCCCCAAACGCGGTGGAATCGTCCCCTTCTGTGGTGACTGAGCGAAAGGGGACGTTGAGCTGCGTCGTTGTCGCGCGAAAAATGCGGAAGCTTCCGGATGCGCGGTATCAATGTCCCAGCCGGTGATTGCAAGCTGGGGTCATTTAGCGCACAATCCCGGCATGCCGAGATCCATGCCGACTGACGTCCGTACCGAAAGCGTCAAAAAGCACGTTGCCGCGATCCACACGAGCGGGGACCTTTCGCTGCTCGAGCGGAAGCTGTCCAACGTGCTGCTGCTGCATTCGTACGACAATCTGTTGAACACGAGAACGCACCGTCTTCCGGTGCGCACGCTCATGCTCGTGCTCGGCTGGACGGAAAGCGAAAACACGGAAAAGCTCCGCGAGGCGCTTCGGCAGCTGGTCACCACGGCCGTCGAGTTCAACGTGATGGACGACGGACGCGAGCGATGGAGCGTCATGCCCATCTTGTCGTTTGCAGAGATTCGCGCCGGCGTCTGTTCGTATCGCTATGACGAGGCGCTCGCCGAAAAGCTCTATGACCCGTCCATTTATGCGACGGTCAATCTTGGCGTACAGCGCAAGTTCTCAAAATCGCACGCGCTGACGCTCTACGAAAATTGCCTGCGTTTTCAGAAGGTTGGGTCAACAGGTTGGATCGAGCTGCCTGTACTTCGAAAGCTGTTGGGCGCCACCCAGGAGTACTACGACGATTTTCGTCGTCTGAACAGCAAGGTTATTCAGAAGGCCGTCAAGGAGATCAACGACGTCTCGGACATCAACGTCGACGTGGAATATCAACGGCTAGGACGCTCAGTAACGGGCGTGAAATTTCTGATTCGCCAGGGCGCGCAGCAGTCGCTTCTGACGCCCGAAACAGAAGACGACTTTGCTCACGTGCGCGATAGCGAGATCTATCGGAAGCTTAGGGCGCACGGCATCGGCGATAAGCTGGCTCTGAGCTTTGTCATCGAGGATGAGGAGCGCGCGCGCCTTGTGGTTCAACTCGCCGAGGAAAAGGACCGCAAAGGCCAGATCAAGCGGTCGACAGCTGGCTTTATCCGGACGCTGATCGAGAACAAGGCAGATGTTTCTGAACCGGAATACGAAAAGGATAAGCGGGAAAAGGCTCAGAAGCAGGCGGCAGCCGCGCGGTCGCGGACGCTGGATGCACGGCTTCAGGAATTGCGCATCGACTTCGATCGTCTGCAGTGCGCCGTGGCAGTCAAGGCGCTGACGCAGGACGACAAACGCGCCTTCGCGCGTCAGTTCATCGAAGGTGACGGTACCAAATACGCCCGCGAATTCCGGCCAGACAGCCCGGGACTGTTCTCGGGCTCTGTTGGTCGCGTGAATTTCGCGTCCTGGCTCAGAAACCGCGTGCGACCCGAATTCGACGCGGCCAAGTTCGACGCGTGGCTTTCTGAGAATCACCAGGACGTTGCGTTGCAACGGAATTCATAAAAATCCCGTTTTTCCGTTGAATAAATGGCTTTCTGTCGAGCCATCTGATATAAGCTGACTGCATCGTCTCTTGCGGATCAGCTAATGAACATTACTATTCAAGATATCGTCGATCAGGCCGCTCGCGCCACTGACATCGTCTCCCAGGTTCGGGGCCGCATGCTGGCGCCGAATGCCCGCAAAAACCCGCCCGTCTTCAACGCCTCCCAACTAGCCGCGCTCTGCGAAGTCGACAAGAGCCAGATCACCTATCGCACCTCGAAAGGCGATCTGCCGCCCGGTACCGTCAACGCGACGGGCTCGCGGCGCGAGTTCTCACTGCCCGAAGCACGTTCCTGGGTTCGCGCGTATCGCGGCAATGCGCTGCGCCCCGACAGCGCGCCGGCCATGACGGTTGCGATCGGTAACTTCAAGGGCGGGGTCAGCAAGACCACCACTGCGATGACGTTGGCCCAAGGCCTGAGTCTGCGAGGTCATCGCGTGCTCGTCATCGACACCGATCCGCAGGGTTCGCTCACAACGCTGTTCGGCATTCTTCCCGATACGGAAGTCGAAGAGGATTCGACGATCACCGCACTGGCAACGGGCGATCAATCGAGCATCGAGTACGCGATCCGCGAAACGTACTGGGATGGCATTGATCTCGTGCCGGCGTCGTCGTCACTCTTCAATGTCGAGTTCATCTTGCCGAGCCGCCAGATGAAGGAACCGGACTTCGAGTTCTGGAACGTGTTGAATTTGAGCCTGGAGCAGGCGCGCAGCAACTACGACGTGATCATCATCGACACGCCGCCGGCACTGAGCTACGGCACGGTCAATGCGTTCATGGCCGCCGACGGCCTGATCGTTCCAACGCCGCCGAACGCGCTCGATTTCGCGAGTTCGGCGCAGTTCTGGACCTTGTTCAGCGACCTCGCCTCGAATCTCACGGCTGAGACGAACACCGACAAGTCTTTCGAGTTTATTCACGTGCTGCTCTCGCGCGTTGATCCGGCTGATGCAGCGGCGGGAGTGGTGCGCGAGTGGATTTCGGCGACGTATGCGGAAAAGGTTCTCCCCGTCGAGATTCCGAAGACGGCGGTGACGGCTGCGAGCTCGGCGGAATTCGGCACCGTGTATGACATCTCGCGCTACGACGGCAATGCGAAGACGTACCGACGCGCACGCGAAGCCTATGACCGCGTGACGGAGATCGTTGAGCAATCCATTGTGGCCTTCTGGGCGAAGTCGAAATAAAGGGAGGAGTAAATGTCGATCAAGGACAGGCTTGCGAAAAAGACTGGCGACCTGATGGTACCGGCTCCGTCCCAGGAAGCGTCGGGTCGAGGTGCTTCGCCGCGGACGGCGCCCGGTCAGATGCTGGCGTTTCGTAGCGCGATGCGCGAGAGTTCCGACCGCGTCTCGCAGCTTGAGGCGCAGCTCAAAGAATACGACGGATCGGTGCCTATTCGTGCGCTCGACCCGAAGACGATTCGCGCATCGAAGTGGGCGAACCGGCAGGATTTTGGCGATGAGAGTTTTGCCGAGCTGAAGTCACTGATCGCGGAGGCGGGCGGAAATACGCAACCGATCAAGGTGCGGCCATCGGGGGACGGCGACGACTATGAAATTGTCTTCGGACACCGCCGACATCGCGCATGTCTAGAACTGGGCCTGCCTGTGAACGCGATCGTGGACCGCGAAATCACGGAGCAAGGTCAGTTTGTCCAGATGGATCAGGAGAACCGGGCGCGCAAGAATCTGAGCCCGTGGGAGCAGGGCGTCTGGTACAAGCGCGCGCTCGACGATCAACTGTGGCCGTCGCAGAACGCAATGGCGAAGGCATGTGGATTGTCGCAGGGGAATATCTCTAGCGCGCTGCTGGTCGCAGAGCTTCCTGCGGAGATCGTCAGTGCGTTTCCGTCTCCGCACGACATCCAGTTTCAAGCGGCACGCAAGTTGTCCGTTGCGTTGAAGAAGACGCCTGAGGAGATCATGCAACGGGCGGTGGAGCTTGCGGATGGTCCGTCGCGCACTGCGCCGGAGGTGCTTTCTGCTTTGCTTGGCGCGGCGCGTGCGCCGACTCCCGCTAGAAAAGAGGAGGAGGTCGGGATTCAACGCAAGGGGGATCTGCTTGTGATCCGGTTGCGTGCGAGCGGGGTGCCGCAGGACCGCGTGGAAGAGTTGCGTCAGTTGATCACCGGGTTTCTTGAGGATGTGCAGTCGTCCGGTGAATGATGGTTAATGCGTCACCCGCCGGATCGTCGGGCGCGCTTGTAAGATGGTTCGTGAAGTGCGGTGTTGTTTCGAGGCGTGGTGCTCTCCACGCCTTTCCCTCCTCGGTCTGAAAGACCCATCCCCTTGAGGTTCTGTCGATCGTCTCCGGATATGGCCGTCGGAGGCGTAGAGTCGTTTGCCGGAGGGCGAGCATTGGTGCTGCGGTGGGTTATTTACGGTAAATAGGTGCGATGCGCTACCGTGACACTTGCGTTCTCGGTTCGACGCTCGCTAACGTCGCCGCCTACCGGTTATTTACAGTAAATAGTCTCGGGCGCCCGCGCTGCGCCGAGGGCAGAACTGCGGGTCGGCCGCGGTTATTTACGGTAAATAACCCCAGCGCATTCGATGCTCGGCACCACATCAACGACGGGCGGATCTACCTCTGACGAGACAGTTGCGGCTCGCGCTGCCATCTGCGGTGATCAAAGACAGAAGCGGAATAGGTTGGAGGAACGTTGCCTGAACGAAGGCCCTTCGCCTTGTGGACCAAAAGCGGCGAGACGGGCGATGCGCCTCCGACAGCCGCGTTTGGCGCCCAATCCCATGCATGCATCGCGACAGGTGCAGGCCCGTTACGCTGATGACTATGCTTTGCCGCGCGTCAGTGAGCTAGCCGGCTATAGAACGGAAGAGGCAAACGATCCCACGCACGATCACTAACCCGGATTTGCCGGTAAGGACCAGCGCCATCACGATTTCCACGAGCGGGCCTTACTGTAGGCCTCGTTCCGAAGCCCTTATGCGGTGAAGATGTGCCCCCTCGACTCGACGGACTCGAGCTTTTTGGGCGGATATATTCCTGCGCCGCTCGGGTGACCTGATTTGATCAACGCGGCGGTGCGAGAGTCGGCAACGCTTAAAGCGACAAAGCCGTAGTTCGCACTCGATGAGCCGATATCGCATCCGTCGGATCGATGACGAGTTAATGCAAAGCGTCGCGTCGCGGCAAAGCACGGGCCGAATCTCGCATTGACAGAACCTTATGAAATCTGGCCTCCCAGCTCGCATTTAGCGCGGCAACCGTTCGCGGCAAACGGTCTATTCGGGCTGCACCAACCCGTGTACGCGTGTACGAATTCTCAATGCCGCTCCGCCATCGATCGATTCGGCACCAAGGCATCGCCGCCACGACGGACCTTGCGATCGGGTTCTCGACGCCGAGTCGCGGACATCGATCCGCCAGCCTCGCCACAGCGACTTAAACAACGGCAAGGGCGCGATAAATCGCGGTCGCTTCCTAGCACGCGGCCGTCACTTGCATAGAGATTGCCGCACTGACGACTGCGAGGCTCAGGTGCCGCTGTTCGCAGAGCTACAACCAGCCAAAGCCGATCGCTAACGGCAGACAGTTTATTAAGGCGATGTTTTCCTATCGCGTGCAGCGGAGAACCCGAACAGAAGCTTGAGTCGCTCGCCTCGCAAAATATGTGTGGACGATCCCATCGAGATCGGACAGCCAAACTAGAGAATTGTTGGCTCATCACTGCGATGAGCGACCAGACATAAAGCCGAAGCTCCCTGCGAAATGCACACTGGGCAAGACGGTAAGAAGTCCTATTGAATGCATCGGCGATTACGGCGATGCCCAGCCCGCCGCCGCGTCGCACGAACGGCGAGCCACCATATAGCACCCAAGCGGTACGCCCAGAAACCGCCAACGTGTTCTTAACCATACCAAACCGCACAGAAAAACTTTTGCCGACAACAACTTGCCGCCGAATCCGTGAAACAACCTTAAGAAAACCCTGCATAGGAAGAAACCTTTATAATGCAATGAGTTAGCCAATCAAACCCCGAATGTTTCACGCGTTTTGCGCTCGAACGTGAGATATTTTGCGGTAAATCGCCGATTCGACGATTTTCTTCCTCGCACCGCTTAAACCGTAACGTTCGATACGTATATCGTTGTATTTAGAACGAATCGAGGGGTTGCCAACGGTCAAGAGCGCCCAAGAACGCCCCGAATCATCCGCCGTCGCCGCTGCAAGGGGCCGCACAATATCCATCAGGCGCGAAGGGGCGGCTGGAACGTCTCCTGCGAGCGCCACCCGACAGAAACCATCCCACCCAGCCGATGAACAAAGAAGCCGAGCTCAAACGCGCCAAGCAACGCGCGACGCTGTTGCTGCTGGCCGCCACCGCCATCTTCGTCGCGACGGCGTTCATGCAACGAGGCATGTGGATCGACGGGATCAAGGCCATCGCCGAAGCGGCGATGGTCGGCGCGTTGGCCGACTGGTTTGCCGTCGTCGCGTTGTTCCGGCGCGTGCCCATTCCGGGCGTCGCGGCGCACACGGCGATCATTCCGCAGAACAAGGAGAAAATCGCCGACAACCTCGCCCTGTTTGTGCGCGAGAAGTTTCTGGACGAGTCTTCGATCATCGGCTTGATTCGCAAGCACGACCCCGCGCAAAGCATCACAAACTGGCTATGTGTCGATAGCAATACCCAGCGTCTCGGCGATTACGTCCTGAAGCTGACGGGCGGCATCCTCGAATTGCTCGACGACGCGCGCATCCAGACGTTCATCAGGAATGCGCTCGACGCGATGCTCGACAAAATCGATCTGTCGAAGGCAACGGGCGCGATTCTCGACACGCTGACGCGCGACGGCCGTCACCAGCAACTACTCGACGACGGCATCGATCATCTGATGGCGCTGCTGCGCGAACCGCCTGTGCGTGCGTTCATCGCGGAACAGATCGTCGACTGGCTGAAGCGCGAGTATCCGACCCTCGAAAAGATCATGCCGTCTGAATGGCTTGGGGAGAACGCGGCCAAGGTCGTCGCCGATACGGTGAACAATATGCTGCTGCGCGTGAGCGAAGATCCCGCCCACAAGCTGCGGCACAAATTCGATGAGGCGGCTGCGCGACTGGTCGTTCGACTAAAGTCCGATCCGGCGTTTCTGCAAAAAGGGGAGGAAATCAAGCGCTATATAAAAGACAGCGAGAATCTCGCGCTCTACGTGAAAGATATGTGGAGCGAACTGCGCGACTGGCTGCGGCGCGATCTCGCGCGCGACGATTCCGTGCTGCGTTCGAAAGTGGCCGCGATGGGCCGGTGGATCGGGCGCGAGCTGGCGCAAGATGAGTCGTTGCGCCGGTCGCTCAACGCACACATGGAAGAGGCGGCCCGGGCGATGGCGCCGGATTTCGCCAGCTACCTGACGCGCCACATCAGCGATACCGTGAAAAACTGGGATTCCCGCGAGATGTCGCAGCAGATCGAGCTGAACATCGGCAAGGATTTGCAGTACATCCGCATCAACGGAACGATAGTCGGCGGATGTATTGGCTTGCTGCTCTACGCGAGCTCGCAACTGTTTGCGTACGCGCGGCTGCACGCATGGTAGCGGACAGGCGCCGACGTCCCGTTACTGCGCCGCGCGCTTTTTCTGCTGCGCGCATTCCTGCGTGAAAACCATGCTCGCCTGATCGGGCGTCATGGCCGCGCCGCTGTACAGCCTGTCGATCATCGCCGTGACGGCCTGTTGATCCGACGCCTCCTTGTAGTACTTCTGGGCCTGCGCCAGCGCCTGCGCCTTGCTCTTTTTGTGAAGGCGCCAGGACGCGACCTGGCCCGCGATATCGCCGATCGCGAAGCACTGGTCGGCGACCGTTTGCGCATACGCCTGCATCGAAGGTTGCGCGAGGCAGACGGCGAGCGCCGCCGTGGCTACTGCTCGTTTCATTTCCGGTTCCTGTTATCAGATGGGCGATAGTATAAAGACGGGCGCCGCTTCGATTGAGCCCGGCGCGCATCGCTATTGACCCTTTTCTACCGTCCACTCATGCCGTTGAACCCTGCGTCGCCGCTCGCCCGTCTGATCAACGGCCCTGTCCATCCCGGCAAGATCGTCTGGATCGGCTTGCGGGCGCGGCGAAAAGTCGCGATGTCGGTGGTCGAGGCGGCTCAGATCGATTTCGACGCGGGCCTCGTCGGCGATCATTATGCGAGCCGCGGCGGCGCACGGCAGGTCACGCTGATTCAGGCCGAGAGTCTGCGCAGCATTGCAAGTCACCTGGGACGCGACGACATCGACGCGTGCGACTTGCGGCGCAACATCGTCACGGAGGGCATCAATCTGATGGCGCTGAAAGACCGGCAATTCCGGATCGGCGAAGCCGTGCTGCAAACGACGGGCGATTGCCATCCATGTTCGCGCATGGAAGACGTGCTGGGCGCGGGCGGCTACAACGCGGTGCGCGGCTTCGGCGGGATCACGGCGCGTGTCGTGAAGGGCGGCGCAATCCGCATCGGAGATCGGATTGAAGCGCTGCCCGTGTCGGACTAGCGGTTCGGAGGAATGTATCAAACGCGGCGCGGACAACGGCCCCACGGCAACAAACGGCCGCAGCCGCGCCGACAGCATGTGTGGCAGCATACCATTTCGCCGGCAGGCTGCCCGCGACGCATTACTTCTTCGCGAGCTCGAACAGACTCCGATATTGCCCGTAGCCTTCTTCTTCCAGCTTTGCGACAGGGATGAAGCGCAGCGACGCTGAATTGATGCAGTAGCGCAGCCCGCCCGCTTCGCGCGGACCATCTGGAAACACGTGGCCCAGATGGCTGTCACCGTGTTTCGAGCGCACTTCCGTGCGGATCATGCCATGGCTCATGTCGCGCAACTCGACGACATGCGTGTCCTCGAGCGGCTTCGTGAAGCTCGGCCAGCCGCAGCCGCTGTCGAATTTGTCCAGCGACGTGAAGAGCGGCTCGCCGGATACGACGTCGACATACAAGCCTGCTTCCTTGCTGTCCCAGAACTCGTTGTAAAACGGGCGTTCCGTCCCGCTTTCCTGCGTTACGCGACGCTGCTCGGGTGTCAGACGGGCCAATGCTTCCGGGGTTTTGTCATACGCGGGCATCTGTGAATCTCTCCTTGATGGGCGCGGGCACTGGGGCGCCAAGGCTGGCGCCGCCGCTGGCGGGCTTCATATATATGGGCGGTGTCGATACGCACAAGGATACGCAAATGTCCGGCGGGCTGCAGCCCGCATGCAATACGGCGAATGGGCGAATGTTCGCTAACAATGCGAGCGTTCCCGACGGAGAAAAGATAGCCTTTCCAGGAGGGGTAAGGTTCCCCGGCCAAACGTGTGAAATAAGACCGGGAACGTATTTGGGACGGCAGGCCCGAGGCGTCCTGTCTCGGCGATGTTTCACCCCTACCACGTCGCGAAAAGATTGCGGTGCTCGCCGCTTCGGGCACGCTTTTTCCGAGGGGGGCAACTCGAATGGGCCGGAAACACATGGAAATCAAGCCATCCTGCTTGCCCTGTTGCCTTCGCCTCGCGAGCTGCCCTTACCTTGGCATCGATTGGCAGGTGCTAACGAAAATCGCTAGGTGCCTTTCCTGTCCAACGCTTGAAGGCGCGGCGGAAATTCGATGTTTCACTGAAGCCTACGAGGCTGGCGATATCGTCAGTGCTCAGCTTGGTTGTTCGAAGATACTCCGTCGCTAGCGAGCATCGAACATCGTCAGAAATCTGTGCAAACGTAGTGCCTTCAGACTCAAGATGTCGGCGCAGGGTTCTCGGAGTCATGCTGAGGACGTCGGCTGCTTCTTCCATTGACGGGAAGTGTCCGGGCGTACACATCAGCAACTGATATACCTCACCGGCTGTGCCAGACGATGTTTTGGTCTCGCCGATGAGTCGGTCGCATGTTTCCTGGAGCAGGGTCGACGTCAGTCGATGGGCGAGTTGTGGTCTCTGGTCGAGGATGGATGCGGGATAGTAGAGCTCGCATTCATTCTGGTCGAAGAAGCAGCGGCAACCAAGATGCTCTTCGTAGATGGTGGCATGAGGGGGGGCAGGATACGCAAAGCATGCTTTTATTGCCGCCGTGTCCCGGCCCGCGACATCTTTGAGATGGATGACGTGCTGAGCGAACTGTTGCTCGATGAGGAACTCCTTGAGTTCGCGCGACGGGCCCGTGATGAATGCGTCCGGGAAGACCCATACTGCTGCATCGGGCTGCTCTCGCCACTGAATTGTCAGTGTAGGCGTCGCGAGCTTGTGGTACTTAACCCCAAGGTTGAAGAAATCTCGAATCGTTACGCTGCACATTAGTGCGTAGCCGTACATACCGTAGGCAGAGAGGTGCATCTTGCTCCCCACCTTGAACGGCGTCGCGGGGTCCCGGGACAGCCGGACGGCATTCCGGCATACGCTCAGGTACTGCCTTACCGAGGTAAGCCGGTCTGGATTGTGAATTTCTTCGGCTCCAAGGCCGCTGCCACGGAGTGCGTCTTCGGGCGCAATCCCTTGTTCTGCAAGGGTCTCCACCAACATCTCAATCTTGTACGGCGCGTAAATGCGCTCATTCAGCAACGGCAGCCTGGCTGACACGTTGTTCCTCCCATGTCCCATTTAGATACAATCTTGTCCGAAAAAGAGCTTATCGCATAAGTCCCCTCTGCATAGTATCGGCTCCAAGTGCGCAATTTCGCCGTTGTCTGATTGCGCCAACATTGGAGACACAGGTGCAAAGGAATTTGAAAGTAGCCGTTGTCGGCGCTGGCCTGATGGGGCATGGCATCGCTCAGGTGTTTGCAACCGCAGGGCATGAGACGACCCTCACCGACACGAGCAAGGACGTCTTGAAAGCCGCGCGCGGCTACATCAAACACAATCTCGAGCAGATGAAAATCGAGTCTGACGTCGTGCTCGAGCGCATTCATCTGTGCGGCGACCTGGCCGAAGCTGTGTCCAATGCAAATCTGGTCATCGAGGCTGCTTCCGAGCGTATCGAACTGAAGCAACAACTCTTTAAACGCATCGCGGACGCCGCACCGCAGTCGGCGATTCTGGCAAGCAACACCTCCGTCATCCCCATCACCAAAATTGGCGAGCACCTTGAAAACCAGGCTCGCTTCCGGCTGGTCGGAACGCACTGGTGGAACCCTCCTCACCTTGTGCCACTCGTCGAGGTCGTCGCGACGAACTACACAGCGGATTCGGTTTTCGATGAGACCTTCGAAATCCTCCGTGAGCTGGGAAAGACGCCGGTTAAGGTCTATAAGGACGTGCCGGGATTCATCGGCAACCGGTTGCAGCACGCTATGTGGCGCGAAGCTATTTCGCTCGTCGAGCGTGGCGTGTGTGACGCGGAGACCATCGATACGGTCGTTAAGCAGAGCTTCGGCATGCGCTTACCCGTACTGGGGCCCATGGAAAACGCCGATCTTGTAGGCCTCGAACTGGCCTGCGCGGTCCACCAGATTATTTTTCCGGACCTGGATTGTGGCAAAGAGCCGTCTCCCATGCTTGTGGACCTGCTTGAAAAAGGCCACGCCGGCATGCGCACTGGAAAGGGACTGCGGGAATGGACGGCTGACCAAGCGGAAGAAGTGTGCCGCCGTCTTGCTCTACATCTCATCGCCGCCGGTGACAGTTAAGGCACCAGACATTCGAGAAGCATCCGGAGACACCATGAGTTCGACGAACCGCAAGGTCATCATTACTTGCGCTGTAACAGGCGCTGTTCACACTCCGACCATGTCGGAGTACCTGCCCATCACACCCGACGAGATTGCGGAGCAATCCATGGAGGCTGTGGAGGCTGGCGCAGCGATTCTTCACCTGCATGCCCGGGACCCGAAGGATGGACGCCCATCGCCTGAACCGGCGCTGTTCAACCAGTTCATCCCCCGGATTGAGGAGGCAACCGATGCCGTCATCAACATCACAACGGGCGGCAGTACACGCATGACGCTGGAAGAGCGCCTTGCCTATCCGCTGCAAGCGAAGCCCGAGATGTGTTCGTTGAACATGGGTTCGATGAACTTTTCGATTCACCCGGTCGCGCGCAAGATTTCGAGCTGGAAGTATGAGTGGGAGCAATCCTACGTCGAAGGCATGGAAGACCTCATCTTCCGCAACACGTTCGCGGACATCAAGCACATCCTTTTGGAACTGGGCGAGCATGGCACGCGCTTCGAGCTCGAATGCTACGACGTTGGTCACCTCTACAACCTCGCGTACTTCGTGGACGAAGGCCTTATCAAGCCGCCATTTTTCATCCAGTCAATCTACGGAATTTTAGGCGGTGTAGGTCCCGACCCGGAGAATCTCGCCATGATGCGGACCGTCGCGGACCGCCTTTTCGGGCGCGAATGCTACGAGTTCTCCATCCTTGGCGCAGGGCGTCATCAGATGCAGCTCCTGACGATGGGCGCAATTATGGGTGGCAACGTTCGGGTTGGTCTCGAAGACAGTATCTACCTCGGCAAAGGAACGAAGGCGCAATCGAATGCAGAACAGGTGCGGAAAATCCGTCGCATCCTCGAAGAGCTTTCCTTCGAGATTGCCACGCCAGCGGAAGCTCGCGAGATTCTCAAGTTGAAGGGCCGCGACAAGGTCGGGTTTTAGTCAACAACTTGTGACGCCATAAGATATTGGAGACATGATGGGCCCCTCACTTCACTTGAGTAACGACACCTATGGCCGGTCGACAGTCGATGCAACGACAGAAGGTGCCGTCTATCGAAAGATAACACTGCGTTTGATGCCGTTGCTGTTCGTATCCTATCTCCTCGCGTTTCTCGACCGCATCAACGTGGGATACGCGCAACTGCAGATGAAGACGGACCTTGGGTTCTCGGACGCAGTGTACGGGCTGGGCGCAGGCATTTTCTTCCTGAGTTATCTGCTCTTTGAAGTCCCGAGCAATCTCTTGCTGGAGAGAGTCGGTGCCCGTCTGACGATGTTGCGCATCATGTTCCTGTGGGGCATCACATCGGCGGCAACGATGTTCGTGGCGTCGCCTACGCAGTTCTATGTCGTACGTTTTCTGCTCGGACTCTTCGAAGCAGGATTCTTCCCGGGCATCATCCTGTATCTGACGTATTGGTATCCAAGTACCCGACGAGGAGCGGTTACCGGACAGTTTATGTTCGCAATTCCAGTCGCCGGCATCATTGGAGGACCCATTTCGGGCTGGATAATGTCGCACATGGGCGGAGTCGGCGGCTACGCAGGTTGGCAGTGGATGTTTCTCATCGAGGGCATTCCTACCGCTATCCTCGGGGTGGTGTGTTTCCTTGTGTTGAAGAATCGACCTTCCGAGGCACCGTGGCTAACTGAAAGCGAAAAAGCGGTCGTGCATCAGGTACTTGAGTCGGATACCGGACGAGTGAAGTCGCGCCACACAAGCCCCTCTGGTGAGTTTCGGCAGGCAGCGACGGACCCACGTGTTTGGCTTTTAGCTCTGATTTACTTCGCGACCGCTTGTGCGAACTATACATTCACGTTCTGGCTGCCGACGATGATTAAGGGGCTGGGCGTCAGTGACCTGGCGATGGTCGGCTGGTATTCTGCCATCCCCTATGCATTTGCCGGTGCCGGTGTTCTACTGGTGAGTAAGAGCTCCGACAAACTCAAGGAGCGTCGGTGGCATGTTGGGGGCTCGCTCATCATTGCTGCCATCGGACTCACTCTCACACCGCAGTTGCACAACTCACTTGCACTAACGCTTGCATTGCTGTGCTTTGTCGGCTTCTTTCAGTTCGGCGCGGGCATCGCGTTTTGGGCTATCCCGCCTACGTATCTCAACACAGATTCGGCAGCCGTTGGCATTGGCCTTGTGAGCTCGATTGGCGTAATTGGCGGTTTTGTCAGTCCAACGCTGTTGGGCTTTATCAAAACCCAGACAGGAAGTCTGTCAAATGGCATCTACTTCATCTCGGCAGTGATGGTGGTCGGTGGACTGGCAGTGCTCTTTGCATTACCGAAAAATGCCGTACGAGTCGGAGTTGCAGTCGACAGCCGGTAAAACAGTGACTCGGCCCGCAATCGCCGTGCGGCAGCTGTCGATGCAGGCGTGTGGCCTCCTAGCGCTTTTCGCAGCGCACTCGGCGTTCGCCGGCGCGCACTACACGGAGTCAAATCACTTCCAGTTTTATTCTCGATGTCCAGTCTCTCGGACACGCGCGAAAAGATGGCTCCCGGGAAATCGCCGTTGACTGTGTAAATTGCTCCGCCAATTATCGCCCCGCCAGCAAAGTCGCGGACCCCTCAAATGTGCCTGCCACTGCCGAACGTGTGCACCGATATGCCAATGGTCTATAAAGTCATATTCGCCGGAGCTTCCTGCATCGGCAGTTCGCCTTGCGAAGGAGCAGGTAGGCCTTGGCCTCAGCCAGGCTCGACGTCCTGATACCTCACTCACTTGCCCCCAAATCGCCACGTTCGCATTCGTCATCGCTATCGCGCTAAACGTGCCCGCCGGCGGCCCGGCCGGTCCAAGCACATTGGACCGAAGCCGCCTTGCCATCTGCGGGGCTCTACCGCCCCGTATATTGGAGCGTCGCGGGGTCCGTGCTCCGGAAAATCAGGAACCACGGCGACTCCAGCACTCCACCGGCCTGAACGATAACGTCGCACTGATTTGTCGCGATATTGCAACGCCTCACTTGTCCCGCCGTATCTCCACCGCCACCTGTGATAGGAACAAAAAGCTTGGATTCGGGCCCGAAGAGAACCGCCTGCGCATAGGCCCTCGCAAGAATGGCCTGAGCTGCCGGCTTGGATGAGTCCCAAACCCATAGTGGCAATGCATAGAGAAGTTTACCCGTCTTGCCATTGAGCTTTAGTATTCTGTCGACGTCGGTGGAGTCGGGAGAGTTATCCCGAAAGCTGGTCACCCACAGGTTACCTGCGTTATCAAACACCAAGCCTTCTGGACGGTGCAACCTTGGCACTGTGGTAGTTGAAGCGAACTCGTCTACGAAACGCATGGTCGTCGCATTGAATCGCAAGATGTACCCAGCGAGTGGGTCGTATAGCGCGTCAGTCGGGTCAAGACAGCCCACAGCAGAGACATAAAGCAGGCCGTCCGGTCCGAACACCATACCTCTCGGATGGAATTCCTTATGAAATGCCTGCCGGTCGAGATTGCCTTTAAACGCCCCTGCATTGTCATATACCTTGACATTGCCTTCGTTTGTGCACTTCTTCGACTGGTCGCCGATATCAGCAACATAGAAGGCATTGTCTGGTCCTCCGCGCACAATGCCTTGCGGAGCAAAGGGTGCGTTGCGGTCGCTAGACGCGACGAGCTTGCCGATGAAAGTGCCAGTGACGTCATCGAAGCGCAGAATTTCACCGCGTTGGCCCGAGCTTCCTCCTGAGCTCGTATTCTGATTAACAACCACGAGTTGCCCATCAGTAAAAATCATTCCTGTCAGGCCTTTTAGACCAGCACTCTTTGGGGCGATGAACGTTCCGCTGAACGCCCCGCTTGTCGCGTCGAAAGCTTTCACTGAATTGTCACCTACGTCACCGATGAACACGTTATCGGCAGTGGCCGTCTGGGGGACCAGCCAGGAAACACTCACAACGACTAGGAACAGTAATACTGAGCGCAGTGCGCCTCGGTAGCTAAAACGACGTCTTGTCGGGGCGCCATGGACCGATGAAAGAAAAGACGTACTCATTTGATGCCTCCATTCGTTTTTACTGCTTGATTGCCAACAAGAACGTCGAGTAGGACCAGCGAGGTAAGCTCAGCGAAGGCAACACCCTATCCACCGTCTGTCTGCGTCGGCGACGCTGATTTGTCGGCGGACGAACCCGTCGCGCCCGAATCACCTCCGCCACATGCCGACAAGGTCGTTGCGACCAATATGGCGAATCCTGTTGCATGAAATGCTTTTTTTAGGAACGAGAGGAAAAAGTTCATGGCGAATTCCAGTGGGCAACGTCGTTGGGACCACCTCAGCGGGGAATGCGACTAATGCCTACCCTGCTGTTCGTGGCGAACAACAACAATCGTGGGGCATGCCTTGATTGCCTCACAGAGCAAAAACCAGCGTGTCAGCGACTACGCCGAACGACACAGTCAATGGTCCTGTCGCATAAGCACGATACGAGAAGAACGGTAGCGCGAGCGGAGGAATGCTGGCGGACGTATTGGCAAGCTGCGTCACGTGTAAAGCGCGGAATTAGCCCTCGAGATTGGTCTTAGCAATTCAATTGACAGCAAAAACCGGCCTTTAATATCTTTAAAGCACTCTCATGTGGCAAACAGTATAGTTCGCGCGTCGTCAGAAATTACCGCCTCTGTGTTTTTTCCGGTGGCGTCTGCGTTATGGCGGAGAATCGCTACCAAGGCGGACTAACGTTAAAGATTCTTTTGCATCGGTTCGAAGGGCTCCGCTCGAAATTCAGAACTCCTTTTGTTGCTTGAACTCCTGCTCGACATCGGCCTGCGTCAATTCTATTTTTATCATTTCATGTGGAGTACGACTCGTGGCTTCGCATAAAGATTTGTTTGTGAAACAACGGCAGTCACTGTTACGCTTCATGTAGTCAAACATGGCCACAACCAGCAGACGGCTCCAACAAGTGACCGGTTATTCCGGGAAGGTGGGGCCAGCGAATAACACTGAATGTTATTCGCCGCTTTAGCTGTGCGCTTTTCAACATGGACTTTTTTAAACCACGCGACTAACGGTTGCGACGGATTGCAGATTGGCATCCTTATTCCGCACTAGTTCATCGGTATGCCGACGCGAAATCTATATACTTGGGTTGCAATCAACAAAACGGTGCCCTAGGCTTTGCGCATATTGAACGCGATATTCCTCGCCTCATCGTGAGCTTGCTGGTGCTCGGGGCGGTGTAGTGAATCAGGAAATCGGCGCGTATGGACACCTGCTTCCCGCATACTTTCTCTCTTTTCCCTCAGTAGCGCTTTTGCGCGCCATCTTAGGCGCACGCGTGCACTTGTCTCTGTCGATATCAACTGCAGAGGACAATTGCGCTCGCCCCTTTCATGGTCCGCCCTGAGTGGAGGTGGCATAACGTGCGAAGCCCACGGTCACTCATCAAGTCGCCAAGATAAAAGCATCGCCAAAACTCCGGCCAACTTATTGTGCCGCTGCCATCCGGCATCGCGTTGACCATTGTCTGCCCTCTCTTCGAGCACCGTCGCGCGGAACGCCGGCTCTCGCTAGAAAGCACGTTTTCGTATGTTGGAGGTTGCTATGGAAGACCTACTGGCGTCTCTTAAGAAAACTCTGCAGACATTGGCAATCACCGTATTGCTCGCGACTGCATTTGCAGGCTGTGGGGGCGGCGACAGCGGCAATTCCACCACTGCTTAAACATCAGCGCTTAGTGCAGCTTCCCCGGCGCAATCCGTCAATCCGCAAGTCATCCCGCACAATGCCGTTTATCGAGGCAAAACGTACAGGCAGTGGGCGCTCGCGTTGCCAGTCGATGGTCCCCTTCCTCACCCGTTTCTGGATTGCAGTCGCCCCATTTCGGCAGGTCAAAGCGGAAATGTCTGGTATCGGTCCGCTCCCGACCTCCCTGGTGAAGTCTGTGACCAGTCAGCGACGATTATTCCCTCAGGCACTCCCATCTTTCTGTCCACGCTTGATGACGAGGCGTCATCGCTCGACGCGCCGCCCTTCAATGACACCACGGCGGCCGGCCAGCTGGCGATTGCCCAGCAATTTGCTAACTACATCGAGGACTTGTTCGTGACCGTCGATGGAGTGCCGGTCACCGATGTGACGGCGTATCGGACGACCACCGCCCAATTCACATTTGACGCTCCCACGCCGTGGATTTCCAACACGACCGGCGGTATCGGCACAGGCGTAGGCGACGGTTATTTCCTTATGCTCAAACTGTTCTCCCCTGACCCCCATACGATTCATTATGGCGGCCGGTTCCATATCCCGGAGAGTGTCTTTGGAATGCCGGTGGACATTGCGAAGGACACAACCCTGATGATTACCGTTGGACGTTAGAGCCCAGGACTTGAATAAGACCCGACCTATCGCGGCGCCGGAAATATACTCCGTTTTATGGGCTGATGCATGGCAGCCGGTGCATGCAGGGCCGCTCACGGCGCTGCCGCAAACACTACCGCCTTCAAGTCAGCAGGGATTCCGTGATAGAGGATGAGGCCCATATGACATCCGATTTAGCTCGTCAATTCGCTAATCAATAACGTCGCTGGATGGCACGAAACTCAACAAGCACGCTTTTTCAATTGTCCCGGTTCTATGCAAATCGTTGTCCGAGCCAGCTCGGTCTCAAACATACATCACATATTTCCGTAGGCGGGACTGCATGATGATGAGACGCGGGCGCATTCGAGTGAAAGTTCGAGATGGGCGGCTAAGGTTCGTAGAGACTGTGGCGTCTGAGCACCGGCCAGCGTACGGTCGGGTGATTGCCGGCGCGTGCTGTCCGCTACGAGCCGTTTCATCGGTCAATGTCCGCGGGCCAGCTCTTCAAGCCCGCGTAGACCAACGGGCGGAGTGGCCTGCCACGGCAACAACACAGCCCGTTTCGCGTCCTGCTTCACCACGCGCTCGATGAATGGCACCTCGTAGCGCTCTCGTTCGGCGAGTGCCGGGTCGTGGGTGCCGCTTGCGAGCAGACTTTGCTCAATGACCCAGGCATACGGTTCAATATGGGCCCGGCGAAGGTCGGCTTGTAGTCGCTCCGCCTCATGAACCGGTGTCGCCTCAGGAATCGTCACGATAAGTACGCGCGTAAACTCGGGGTCACGCAGACGTGGCAGAAGCTGGCGAACCTCGTCTGGCATATCGCCCTGGGTGCGCATGACTTCGCGATGGTAAGCCTCCGCTGAGTCCATCAGCAGGATGGTGTGTCCGGTCGGGGCCGTGTCGAGTATCACGAACGCGTCCCGGGCCTCATCCACCGTTCGCGCGAATGCGCGAAAAACAGCTATCTCCTCGGTGCACGGCGACCGCAGGTCTTCCTCGAGCATCGCCTTCCCTTGGGCATCGAGCTGAGTCCCGGCCTTGGCAAGAACCTCATTGCGATAGCGGTTGACTTCCAGTTCCGGGTCGATGCGACTCACGCTCAGACCCGGCAGCGACTCCTGGAAAGTCCACGCCACATGCGCGGCCGGGTCAGTGGTCGAAAGCAGGACTGCGTGTCCGCGCTGAGCCAGTTCCAGTGCTATCGTCGCAGCAACCGTCGTCTTGCCGACGCCACCCTTGCCCATCGTCATGACAAGGCCATGCCCCGCTTTCTCAAGGTCGTCAACAAGCGGCACGAGGCCGCCGGGCAACTCCACGCTCAACCGGACATCTGTTCTCGGCGCGGCAATCTGCTCCGGGTGCAAATACGCCTTTAACGCGGTCAGCCCAACCAATCCTTTGGGAATGAAGCCCGTTTCCGCGGAAGGGCTGCGAGACCCGGCGGCATCGCCTTTATCGCTACGCCCTGCTGTTCTTCCATCGCGCAAGCAATGTCATCGTCAGATGAGACAGCCTTGAAAACACCATTCACGGCGAGCACAAGATTTCGGACCCCGAGGTCGGCCAGTTCGATACGGGTTCGCTCCGCCTCACGGAATGCAGATGCCTCTGGTCGTGTCACGAGGACGACAATAGTGCGGTCCTGGTTGGTCAGTTCGGCAACGGCCGCTGCGTACAGTTGCCTGTTTTGCTCAAGGCCCGTCAGAGGTCCCAGGCACGAGTTGCCGGTTGTGTTTGTCGACAGAAAGTTGCTCCATGCAGACGGCAGTGTCAGCAAACGCAACGTGTGCCCCGTGGGTGCGGTGTCGAAAATGATGTGGTCATACGCATTCGTGGTGGCGCTACCGCCCAACAGGTCGGCAAAGGCGTCGAACGCCGCTATCTCGAGGGTGCAGCCACCGGAAAACTGTTCCTCCATGCTGCGAATTGCCGCATCGGGCAACACGCCTCGATAAGGGCTGACCGTACGCTCGCGGTAGGCCGCCGCAGCGAGTTCCGGGTCGATGTTCAGCGCGTGGAGGTTCGGAACCTGGGCAATTGGTGTCGGCCGCCCGGAAAGTCGAGTTTCGAGCACCTCATCGAGATTGGACGCCGGGTCGGTGCTGACCAGCAGCACGGTCTTACCCTTTTCGGCCAACTGCAGCGCCGTTGCACACGCGAGCGACGTCTTACCGACGCCGCCCTTCCCGGTGAAAAAGAGATGGCGAGTTGTAACGGCAGGAAGTGTCATATCGGTGCGCCGGTTAGCATTCGCCAGGCTTGCAACCGCAGGCTCCGACCTTGATGTGCGGCTTGTCGGCGGCGGAAATCTTGAGGCCCAGTTTCTGGATCAACTGGGCACGTGACGGATAGACCCCGACAGAGATAATCCGGCCATCCACCGTTGCGATGGGCAGGCGGTCCATACCCGCATGCAGCTCCCGGACCACTTCCGGATTGGCCGCAAAGGCAGCCGCATCGTGTCCGAGGCCGTGCCGGACGACTTCGACACCATGTTCAGCAAGCCAACGAACGTCAGCGCTGAACTGAACAAGCGTCGGGTCGACGTCGACGCCGCACACACCCGTCGCGCAGCACATGGCCGGTTCAAACACTTCAAGTTTGCTCATCGTCGCTCCTACGAAATTTGCTTGTCCAGCCGAACGGCAGCCGTGTCCACCTCGGTCATGCTCGTCCCTCTGAAGGACGAGTCATTGACCTCGGTCAAGTCACAGACGATGGAACGGCGTTTCCCCGCATGGAAAATCAAATCACTTGCTCCTCGACCGCAGCCGCTTCGTTGACGAGCGTCAAGGGAAGGTCGCTGCTGACATGTAGCCTTGTGTGCACGATGACTGCATACGCTCTGTCGTCGAGTCGCTCGTCCACAGGGAGGAGATATGAAAAAGCTTCTGGTTGCGATGGCTGCCGGTATCGCATTGACATCCCCCGTCCTGCAAGCTGCGCCCAAGGACACAGGTGCGCCGCAAGGCAGTTCAAAAACGCCACCCGCCGGCGCTGCAGAGTTCGACAAGAATCTCGGCCAGCTCCAGCAGCAAATGAAGACAATGCAAGCGCAGATGGACCAGATTCGCAACACACAAGACCCTCAGGAACGCCAGAAGCTACTTGAGCAGCACTGGGCCACGATGCAAAGCGCGATGACGATCATGCACGGGATGTGGGGCCCGGGGATGATGGGCCACGGAATGGGCCCAGGCATGATGGGTGGCGCTGGGCCCGGGATGATGGGAGGCTGGGGTCATATGGGTGGCTACTACTCACACCTGACGCCCGAGCAACTGCGGCAGCGTCAATATATGACTGACCAATACTTGCGGATGCAGCAGGAGATGATGAATAACATGATGTTCCAGCAGCAATACCGGATGGGGCCACCGCCTGCCGGCGCGCAGTAGACATACTGGAGAACCGAATATCGACGACATTCCAGCCTCAAAAGCTCGCCACCTACAGGAGCGAACATGAGCGGAAATGCCAACTACAAAGACCTGACAGGGGCGGTATCGGTTCAGATGCGAGCGATGCGCGCGTCACAACCCGAGTTGATGACGGCATCCGGGCAACTCGCTGCGGCTGGGACAAAGGACGGGGCGCTGAGCCGAAAGACGCGGGAACTGGTCGCGTTAGGGATTGCGCTTGCCTGCCGTTGCGACGACTGCATCGGCTTTCACGTCCAGACGCTGGTGAAGCTGGGCACGACAAAGGCCGAACTGGAAGACGTGCTTGGCACTGCCGTCTATATGGGAGGCGGCCCATCGATGATGTATGCCACCCATGCGTTGAGAGCCTTTGATGAATTCTCGCTCTGAAATCAACCGCCCGGATGTGTACCAGTGTCTGCGGTGCAAAGCAGCCCCCGAAGAGGACCACAGCATGGCACTCATGGCGGCGTCATCCCTTGGTGATGATGCATATGCCCATCCATCGCGTCAGCGCCGTGGTCCGAAAGCTGTGCGTCGAACCATTCGTGAAGTGACGACACTAATTTTGGGTCATCGCTGCGATAACTAAGCTCGCCTCCACCTTCAATGTCCTTGTACGCAATCGATACCTGACCGGGTTTTGCCGCTCTGAGTTGCGCCAATCCAGGCATGTCGGTTCCGTGAGTCCGAGCAGGTCCCGAAAAATCACCACGCTGGAACTGCGTCTGGATTTCACGCAGGTGCGTACGAATCAGCCGAATCTGGACGCTGTCGGCTGGGTTTTTCGCAATCACCTGCTGGATTCCACCATCGACCGATTTGGTGAAGATGTGGGTCGTGGCCTCGAGGCTGAACGGCATAACCTCCGCACCTCGCTGCGCGACCTCTGCCTGACGTTGAGCGTCCGCCGCGAACGATTCAAACGGCGCGGCCAAGCCCGCCATCACCATTAGCGTAGTAAAAAATATGGTCTCTTTCATTGCATGAGACTCCCGCGTGGCCAACCTGTGCCTGATTGCCCTATTCCCGCAGACAGACCAGCAGCAAGTGGAGCTAGCGGCGAAGCGTCGGCCAAATCGAGGCGAAGAACAAAGAGCGGTAAGGGGAGTGCCACGATGGCACCGCCAGCACCCGTCAGCGCGAGAATCAGGCCGACGACATCTCCCAGAGACATCCTCCTGCAATCAAGCTGTCCGTTCGTCTGCCTCACAAATCCGCCGCATTTGTGCGGACCGCGCTCAAATGAGTGTGCAACTACTCAGGCCTGCTGTCGACTCAGCTTCGCACGTTCGAGAAGCTCGAACACCATCATGCCGCAGAGCATCGCAGCCACAAAACCCCACGCCTTCGGAAAGCCAGCGCCCATGGCGACCAGTGCGGGCCCCGGGCAGAATCCTGCAAGCCCCCAGCCAACGCCAAACACCGCGCTTCCCAGTACCAGTCTCAACGTCACGGCGGTACCGGCTGGAACCTGCATGGGCAGGCCCAGCAGCGATTTTTCGCGGCGTTTAGCAAACACGAACGCAATAGAGCCTACGGCTATTGCCCCAGCCATCACGAATGCAAGTGACGGGTCCCATCGTCCCGCGAGGTCGAGAAATCCTAGCACCTTCGCGGGATTGGCCATGCCGGACACCATCAGGCCGACGCCAAACAGAAGGCCGGAAAGCAAAGCAGCGAGCAAACCCATTTCAGCCTCCCAGCAGATGTCTGGACACGAATACGGTCAGAAAACCGCTTGCCATGAATGTAGCCGTCGCGATAATCGAACGGACGGAGCCACGCGAGATGCCACAGACACCATGACCGCTTGTGCAACCGCTCGCGTAACGCGTGCCGATGCCAACCAGAAAGCCCGCGACAAGCATTTCGCCCCACCCGGCCTGAATATCAGGCGCGACCGGATTGCCGAGCAGACTTGCCAGCACAGGTGCCCCGATTAGCCCTGCGAGAAAGGCGACACGCCAACCCACATCTTTCTGAGGCGTGCCCAGCAGGTCACCGAGAATCCCGCTGATGCCGGCGATACGTCCGTTGAGCAAAACAAGCACAGCAGCCGCAGCGCCAATCACCAGGCCGCCAGCCAATGACAGACCGGGTGTGAAACTCGCGATATCAATCGACATGGCCCCCTCCTCATCTTCATTTGGCACAGAACTGTTCGTACAGCACATTCATGACCGCAATTGCTTCCTTGCTCGCGATGGAATAAAAGATACTTTTCCCTTCCCGGCGTGTCTCGACAAGCGCGTTATCGCGAAGTACGCCGAGTTGTTGGGAGAGCGTGGGCTGTCGTATGCCCAACTGTTCTTCCAGGTCGCTCACACACAACTCGCCCTGGGACAGCTGGCACATCAGAAGCAGCCGGTCAGGATTAGCCAGTACCTTCAGGAGCGCACTGGCTTTCTCTGCCGAGGCCTGCATCACCGAAAGGTCGATTGAGGCGGACTTCTTCCTCATATCTCATCCTATAATTTACATAATCATAATATATTGAATTATAGATTATTTGTGAATAGAATGGGAGCATCTGAGGAGGTCAGAATGCAGCCCATCATTCAACCGTTCTTCGACCCGGTCACCGGCACGGTCACATACGTGGTTTTCCGGTCCGGGCATCAGGAATGTGCAGTCATTGACCCGGTCCTTGACTACGACCCAAAAGCAGGACGCACTTCAACGACGAACGCCGACAAGGTCGTCGAATTCGTTCGCCATCATGGCCTGCGCGTGCAGTGGATTCTGGAGACCCACGCGCACGCGGACCATCTGTCTGCAGCGCATTATTTGCGGGGCGAGCTTGGTGGAAAGATTGCGATTGGAGAACACATTCGCACCGTTCAAGGGGTCTTCAAAAAGCTTTTTAATCTCGAACCGGGATTTCATGTAGACGGCTCTCAGTTCGACCATCTTTTCCACGAAGACGAGACGTTTTGCATCGGTGGCCTGACGGCAAAGGCGCTCTATGTGCCAGGCCATACTCCTGCCGACACGGCCTACCAGATCGGGAATGCAGTGTTCGTCGGGGACACGCTATTTATGCCCGATGTCGGTACCGCCCGTTGTGATTTCCCCGGCGGCGATGCGCACAGGCTATACAGGTCAATTCGAAAGTTGCTCGACCTGCCGGGCGACACCCGGCTGTTCATGTGTCACGACTACCCTCCCGAAGGACGCAAGCCCACATGGCAAACCACGGTACTGGCGCAGCGTGTCGAGAACATCCACGTGCACGATGGCGTGACAGAGGAACAGTTCGTGAGCATGCGTAAGGCGCGTGATGCGACGCTTGCGATGCCGGTGCTGATTCTGCCATCCGTGCAGGTCAACATCCGGGCAGGCGCGTTTGCGCCGGTCGAGGAGAACGGCGTCAGCTATCTAAAGATTCCAATAAATGTATTGTAGGGCAGTCAAACGCTCGCTAATAGTCAGCATCGGCCGTTGTCGCCGCTAGCGTGTCGACCGATGCCTGCACACGGGCCCTGACAGGCGCAAGTATATGACCGGCGCGCCGGGCGCTGCCGGTTGCGTTTGCAACCGCATCGAGGGCCTTAAAGCCCAGACAAGGAATGCCTGACAGGCCCGAACATTCAATGAAGCGGTTCGACTGCAATCGCATGTTTGCGTATGTTCTCCCAATGACACTTTTCTGGAGTTGCCCAGGGCGTGGGCCGTTTCCGAGATGCGGCCCTGTGCTGCAGCAGCGCCGCCAATGAATGCGTTTTCGCATGCGGCCATGTAGCCGTCATTCTCTCCATGTCGGTAAGCGCCTTTGCGGCAGCCGGCGGTGTGAAATTCACTGTCGACGTTGTCAAACATGGAGATGTCCAGATTGAGGTCTTGAGCCAAGGCAAGGGACCGACTATCGTTATTGTTCCATCGTTGGGACGCTCGGTGCGCGATTACGACCAAGTGGCGCAATATCTCGTCGCGGATGGGTTCCGTGTGCTGCGTCCGGAACCTCGCGGTGTCGGCAAGAGCAGCGGCTGCAGTATCTGAAGGATGCCTTCTTCGCTCCCGGGAACGACCCCAGTGTCTGGCTCGGCGGGTGGCATCCCGAAAGCCACGAAGCAGAGGGCCATGCACGTAACACTACTCCCGTCGACGACTATTTCGCAGCCGGCACTGCACCGATTCTCGACCTGCAAGGGAGAGAACGATGCGGTGGCGCCTCGCCGGTTCTCGCAAGTGCTCAAGAACATGCTCGGAGATCGAGTGACTGTCGTCGTGTTGCGCAACGCAGGTCATGCGATGGCGCCGGAACAGCCGAAGGCAATGGCTGACGCGATTTCGGATTTCGCGAAGCGAGTCAACCACTGATTGATTCATTGATGTTGGAGCGGCGGAGCGCCGTGCGTCCGCTCCGTCAAAGGAACATGGCGACCTGTGGAGCGATGCGGCTGGTTCATCACGGCACTGAGTTGCGACTTGACCGTAGGCGCGCTTCATCAATCCAAGCATAGCGGGCAATCGGGCAATTCTCTCATAACTTCATGATTTAAAAGAGAAATAACGTATTCTTTGTGTTCGAGGCTATCGAGGCAAAGTTTGTCGTTTTCACGGGTGATTGCCGCTGGGAAAAGCGTTCCCCGAATCATGCTAACCCATTGTCGTAATTGATTTTTCTCGCAACCGATATAGCGATTGGGAACGTTTCATTATTTGCGGGCAGCGAATGGGCGGAATGGGCGGAATGGGCGAATGGGCGCGCTTGCTGAATCATTCGCCGCGCTTGCGACGGGCACGCGAGCGCGACGACAATAAGCGCGCCCGATCCGGCGCCATGCGCGCCGCACGCCGAACCCTTGCCCCGCCCGACACGTGCACCGACGATGAAGAAACCCCTATCCGCCAGGCCGCAAGCGAAGCCTGCCGCCGACACGCCGGCAGCTAAAAAATCCACGGCCGAAAAGTCCACGGCCAAAACGTCCGCAGCGAGAAAGCAGGCAGGCGCGAGGCAATCCGTCGCTGAAAAAAGCGCGGCGGCCGCGAGGCCACGTGCGGCGGCGAAAAAAGCCGCGCGCCCGAAGAAGCCGCAACCGCTCGACGCGATCGTCGGCGCGGATGGCCTCGCGCGTCCGCCGTGGGCGGCCGTCGATCCGCTGCTCAAGCATTATTACGACACCGAATGGGGCATGCCCGTGCGCGATGAGCGCGGCCTCTTCGAGCGGCTCAGTCTCGAGGCGTTCCAGTCGGGGCTGTCGTGGGCGACGATCTTGCGCAAGCGCGACGCGTTTCGCGAGGCGTTCGCGAGCTTCGATCCCGATGCCGTCGCTGCATTCAACGACAAGGACATCGAGCGTCTGATGGCCGACGAGCGCATCATCCGCAACCGCGCCAAGATTCTCGCGACCATCAACAATGCGGCGGCCACGATCCGGCTGCGCGAAGAGGGCGGCTTGGCCGCGCTGATCTGGTCGTTCCAGCCGCACGCAACGCCCGCGCCTCGCACGATCTCGGAGATTCCGACGACCTCGGCCGAATCGCTTGCGCTAAGCAAGGCGCTGCGCAAACGCGGCTTCGTGTTCGTCGGTCCGACGACGATGCATGCGCTGATGGAAGCGACGGGCATCGTGGACACGCATCTGGTCGACAGCCATCGCCGCGGAAGCTCGGGCGTCTGGCCGCGCGGATGACGTCTTCGTCATCCACAAGCGCTGTGCAACGCAACGTCGCGCAGCACCGCGCGATGTATCGCACCCCTCGACCGCCCGTCAACCGCCGCGACGCGCGGCCATGAACGCCTCGACATAGCCAAGCGCCTGCTCGCATTGATCGGGCGTGAGCATGTGAATCGAATTGGGCAATGGATCGAAGCCGAGTTCCGTCGAAACCCATCGGATCGCCTTGGCGCGCGCTTCGAATGCGTTGACGCCGTCGCGCCGTACCTTGCCCGCGACGAGCGGTTCGAGCGCATCGTGCAGACGGCTTTTTGCGTCGCGCAGCGCGGCATCCGCCAGCCGGCCGAGCGGGACGTGCCGCGTGCTGCGCGCGTGAATGCCGATCCACGCCTGGCACGGCACGCAGACCCAGACCGGGCCGTGATCGTCGCGATACGGATAGCTTTCGTCGCCCGCGCGCGCGAACACGGCCTTCGCGCCGCAGTAGTCGCACAGCGGCTGCGGCAGCGCCTTGACGGGTTTGCCTACGCGCATCGCGGCGCCTCGGCGGGTTTCAGATGGTTCATACGACGGCTCGACGGTGGATGAACGCAGCGACGAAATACGATGAGCTTACCCAAAGATACCCGTTGCCGTTTCGCTGGCCGTTGGCGCGACGCGCGTGTTCGTCACCCGCGTAGCGCGCGGTCGGGGTGTGAACTAGCGGTTCTCGTCGGCGAAAAGATCGCTGAACAGATCCGGCGCGGTATCGCGCTCGCGTTCCTGCGCAGGCAGCGTGCCGTCGCGCACCTGCGCGAGCACGGCAGGCGGCAGCCACGCTTCTTCCATCGCGCCGATGCCGCTTTCGATCATCTGCTGCAGAAAGAACGATTGCCGGCGTCCCGTGACTTCCGCCAGCAGCCGCAGCCTTCGTTCGATCGCCGGGTCCACCCGCACTGCCACCACCTTCAGCTTGTTCTCGGCGGTCCTCTTCAACGTATGCTCCTGTCGATAATTCGTCGCGCCGGAAACGGGCGCGCGGAGCTTCTACCATGGACGCCGCCCCGATGGCAACGCCTTTCGACAGCGGCGCCGGGCGCAACGCAGGCGCATGCCGCTAGCAAAAGCGCTGTGTCAGTTCGTAGAACAGCAGAAACATGCACCCGGCATCGCTTCTGAAGCCGTTATCGACAGTCCCCGTTTCGGCGACGCCGATCCAGCCCGGCAGCAGGCGCGCACCATTCTGGAAGGCCTCGCCTTCCAGCATGTAGATGAATTCCGGCCCCGTGTGCAGGTGCATCGGAAACACCGTGCCCGGCGCGAAGCGCACGAGTTGCATGGCGCGTCCGTTGGCCTTGCCGAGATGCTTGATTTCGACGCCGTGCGAACATGCCGATGGCATCCACGGCAGCGCATGCGCGTCGATCGATGAAAAGCGCGGTGAAGGGTGTTGCCTGTTCATATCGTTCTCCTCGCGCCGCGGCGCTCGCCATTCACGCTTACGCCTCGTCAGGAAACCATCGCCGTTTCGCATGCGCGTGCAGCCGTTCGCACGGGAGACGGGTGTTTTATAGCGTTTACTGAAACTGTGAGTTAGTCGATCGGGGGTTTATCCGAGTAGACGTCAGTCCTACACTGTTTTCAACGCGACGAACGAACTGTTCGACGCATCCGAAAACGAAATCCTGGAGGTAATGATCATGAAATCGCTCATCAAGGCTGTCGCAGTTGCTGCTGTCCTCGCTGTTCCGATGCTGTCATTCGCGCAATCCAGTCAGCCCGTAACCCGTGCCCAGGTTCGCGCTGAACTGGTGCAACTGGAAAAGGCAGGTTACGTCCCTTCGAACAGCAGCGATACGCAATACCCGGCCAACATTCAGGCAGCGGAAGCCAAGGTCGAAAGTGCGAACGGCGCCGCGAATAGCGCAGTCGGCGGTGTCGCTGATGGTTCGTCGCAAGCGGGCCAACGCGCTTCGTTTGCGCCCAGCTCGTACTCGGTTCCCGTGTTCGAGCATCACTGATCGATGCGCGCCAGCGAGACGGCCGGCGGGGCAATCGCCTTCTACGTGCTGTAACGGGGTTTAACCCGCTTCATCCAGCCGCGACTCGCGCCGTCGTTCGACGGGACGCATGTCGCGGTTTTGCTTTTTGGGGCACGGCGTCGCGCGTGGGCGTGACGACGATCCGGGCCCTCATGTGCGATCCTGCGATTTCCGACGGGCATTTCCCGCCAGGCGTTGACGCGCCGTGCGCGCATGCAGGCGCGAAAATTCGGTATACATATTTCCTTTCCGACGCGCGTGCGAGCGTTGATTGCGAGCGCGTACTCAGCGAATTGGAACACGACGACGGCAAGCGCGTCATGTCGCATACCATCGTGGTCGCGTCGGGCGTCGCGCAAGGCCACCGACATCACACGCTCACTGCGCAATCCAGCCTTGCGCGATCGGCCAGGCGAGCACCTTGCGATACACGGCGATCACCGCGCGCGTGAGCGACTCGCCAGCCCGTGACCATAGCGGCATCACGATGACGAACGCCGCGCAGGCGATGATGACGGCGCCCGCCATATCGAGCGGAAAATGCACGCCGACGAAGACGCGCGCCCACGCGACAGCCAAGCCGGTCAGCAGCATCAGCGCGCCGCGCCGCCACATCCGCGCGCACAGCAAGGTCAACGCAACGCTCGCGAAGACCGTGGCGTGGTCGCTGGGAAACGACGAATCCGGCGCGTGTGCAACGAACGTGTGACCCAGACCGATCATGAACGGCCTTGGATGCATGTAGACCAGACCGATAAGCTGATTGAATCCGAGTGCGAGCATCGCAACACAACACGCGCGCACGGCAGTCTCGCGCTGCCGTTTTCCGCCCGACAGCCACAGCGCGGCGAGCATCAGCGGCACGAGATAGATCAGATAGTCGGCGATCGCAATTGCGGCGTCGATTTGCCAGCGCGGCATCGACGAGCTCGCGTTGATCGCGAGAAAGAGCGACTGGTTGAACGTGTTCATGAGCGATGGTGAGGAGGACTCGGCTTCTGCAGAAGAACGTCCGGGGATCGTACCGGCCGAACCTTATGACGCGCTTATGCCGCCACGCTCATACCGCCACGCGCCGTGCCCGCTCGCGGCGATCGGAGTACGCTTTCGTTGAACTTGCAAAAGGCGGTACGTATGCCGTCTTTTAGCAATATGCCGAAATCGAAGGGCGGTGTTTCATGGATGCAGTCTCCGACGTGCTGCGCGTCGTGCGCCTTGCTGGCGCGGTTTATCTCCACGCTGAACTGACGGCGCCGTGGTGTCTCGTCGGTCATGCCGATGAAGCGCTGTGCACGTCGTATCTGCCACGCGCCGACCGCGTCGTCTCCTATCATCTCGTCACGGAAGGCGCCTGCTGGGCGCGCTTGCCCGATCGCGCCGATCCCCCTTTCAGCGTCAGCGCGGGCGAGTTGCTCGTCGTGCCGCAAGGCGAGGCGCACATCATGGGAAGCGCGCCCGACCTCGCGCCCGTGCCCGCCGGCCCGCTGCTCGCTGAGCAGGTTGCGGCGGGGCCCGGCGAAGTGCTGAGTCTGTCGCACGGCGGAGGCGGACTGCCGACACGCATGCTGTGCGGCTTTCTCGCCTGCGACGACGCACCCAACAATCCCGTGCTCGCTGCGCTGCCACGCATCTTCAAGGTCGACGTGCGAAACGATCCTCACTCGACATGGCTCGAAGCGTCGCTGCGCTTTGCCGCCGCCGAGGCCGCGCAACGGCGCGCGGGCAGCGCAATCGTGCTGTCGCGCCTGTCGGAGCTGCTGTTCGTCTGGGCCGTGCGCCGCTGCATCGACGAACTGCCCGCCGATCGCAAGAACTGGCTGGCGGGCGTGAAGGACCGTTTCGTCGGTCGCGCACTGTCCATGCTGCACGCAAAGCCCGCCTACAACTGGACCGTCGACGAACTCGCGCGAAACGTGGGCCTGTCGCGTTCGGCGTTCGCTCATCGCTTCAGCGACCTGCTAGGGCAGCCGCCGATGCAATACCTCGCGCGCTGGCGCCTGATCGTAGCGGCGCAGGAACTCTCGCACGGCAGCAAGGCGATTGCAGCGATTGCCGAACAAGTGGGCTATGAATCCGAGTCGGCGTTCCATCGGGCGTTCCGGCGTGAGTTCGGCCATCCGCCCGCTGCGTGGCGCAAGCGTCATAGCCATGTGAACGGTGTCGAGATGCTTGCCGAAAGCCAGTGACACACGGCCGCGTGCTTCAGGCGGCGCGCCGAGGCGTGCCACACGAGAGGATCGAAGGCCCGCGAGCCGCGCAGCGATTTCAATGCCGATAGCGCGGTGCTGAGTTCGCGAACGTGTCTGCCGTGATCGTTCTCCAGCTGGCGTACGGCTGCGAAGCACGCGTCCCAGCCGACGTGCGCCTGAACATGCAGCAATACGAACAACAGCACGGGCGGCAGGAGCGCGAGGCCGTCGCGTATCAGCGGATCGCTTTGCAGTTGCGCGAGCAACTGCGCGTGCGGATCGTCGCTGATGCAATCTCGGTGCGGGCCGGGCAGACGCATGACAAGGCCTCCTGAATCGAAAGGGTCGCGGGTTCTGTCGGCCGGTGAAGGCGCATGCGCGCCCGTCACGCCGATGGAAAAGGCTGGACACCCTGACTTCACAAGACCTGGCTGCGCGACGTCGTTGAACGTGGTTGCTGCAACGGTTGCTTCATGGTGCTCGATGCCGTCTCTGGATTCACTATGAGGCAGCGCGCGTCGATCACCCTTGCTCTCGCGTCGCGGCTCTTTGTCCGATCGTCTTTTTCTGCGCCGCGCATCGTGCGGACTTTGCCGCGCGTCCTGCGCAATGTGCCGCGCGTGCTGCGTGATGGCGATAACGTCGATTGACGCGAGCGAGCGGGACGTCAACACTGTGTTCTTTCCCTTGCGCGTTGCGAGGGAGTTCGACTTGCGTTGGGAGCGCGTACTTCATGAACAATCTCGATGGAACCATCGTCGCTATTACGGGTGCCTTCGGCAATCTCGGTCTCGTGACGGCGCAAGTGCTCGCGCAACGCGGCGCGAAGGTCGCGTTGATCGGCAGGGGAAAGACGCCCTCGGACCTGCCTGCTGCGCTCGCGAACGCCTGCGTCGTGAACGGCATCGATCTCGCAGAACGGGACGCCGCGCAGCGTGCAATCGAAACGATCGTCAGTCAGCTCGGCGGCCTGAATGCGCTCGTCAACATCGCGGGCGGGTTCAGCTGGGAGACGGTCGCCGACGGCAGCGCGGACACGTGGGAACGCATGTTCGACGTGAACGTGAACACGGCGCTGAATGCAACGAGAGCGGCGCTTCGGCATGTGACCGCGAACGTCGGCGGCCGCATCGTCAATATCGGCGCAATGGCGGGACTGAAGGCGGGCATGGGGATGGGCGCCTACGCGGCGTCGAAGGCCGGCGTGATGCGTTTGACGGAAGCACTTGCCGAAGAACTCAAGGACAAGGGGACGACCGTCAACGCGATCCTGCCGAGCATCATCGATACGCCGCAGAATCGCGCCGACATGCACGACGCCGATTTCACGCGCTGGGTGACGCCCGAGCAGTTGGGCGGCGTGATCGCGTTCCTGCTGTCGAAGGAGGCGCAGTGCATCACGGGCGCGTTGATCCCGGTTGCGGGCCGGGTGTGAAGCCAGCAAGGCGGCTTGCAACATTACAGTCGACTGTCAAATGTATTTCATAATCATTTTCTAAAGTAGCGCCTCACCAAGGCGCGCCGTGGACCAACGATCCAGGGCGTGGGCCAGCTTCCGGCCGACGAACCACCCCCACCAATGGATCAAAAGAACATGGCGCAGCCACTCGACTATTCCCGCCGCAAGGCGCTCAAGATCATCGCCGGTGCGCCGATGCTGCCGCTCGGCGGCGCGGCCACGGCGTCGCTGCTCGCCGCTTGCGGCGGCAGCAGCCATGACGCGAACGACGCGCCCAGCGCGGCCACGCCCGCACCCGCGGCCGCTTTCGTGGCAGCGACCTTCGGCGGCATGGCCGCGCCCACGCTGGCCAACCCGGCCGCGATGGCGACGACCACGGTCGCGTCGACGATGACCGCGCAGTTCAGCGACCGCAGCCGCCGCACATACAAGCTCGCGTATCAGCCGTTCTTCGTCACGGGCGACACGGTGCCGAACACAACGGGCGGCACGATCGTCGCGGGCGGCTACTTCGACATCAACAATCAACCGATCATCGACGCCTCGGTGCCCGGCAAGGAGCGTCAGTTCTATTCGGACTGTCCGGACGGCACGTCGCTGATCCGGCTCGACAAGCCGACCGTGAAAGGCGTGAAGGGCAACCCGGTATTCGCCGTCGTGCAATTCGAATACACGACGCGCGACCAGTCGCAGACGGCGGCCGGCGACATGTACGGCAAGCTGCCGTCGCCTATCGCCGTGCTCACGCTCGACCAGGACCCGGCGACGGGCAAGCTCACGCTGGTCAGCTATTCGAACGTCGACACATCGGGCGCGCATGGGCTGTGGATCACCTGCGGCGCGAGCCTGTCGCCGTGGAATACGCATCTGTCGAGCGAAGAGTACGAGCCCGATGCCGCGACGATCGCCACCAACACGCAGTTCCAGGCGTATAGCCAGAATCTGTACGGCAGTGCAACGGCAGCGCGGCCATATCACTACGGACATTTGCCGGAAGTCACCGTGCATCCCGACGGCACGGGCACGGTCAGGAAGCACTACTGCCTGGGCCGCATCTCGCACGAGCTGATTCAGGTGATGCCCGACAAGCGCACCGTGCTGATGGGCGACGACGCCACCAACGGCGGCCTGTTCATGTTCGTCGCCGACAAGGAGGCGGATCTGTCGGCGGGCACGCTGTATGTCGCGAAGTGGGCGCAAACATCGTCGGCGGGCGCGGGCTCGGCGACGCTCACGTGGCTGAACCTCGGCCACGCGACCAGCGACGAAATCGAAGCGCTCGCCAACACGCTGTCGATCACCGACATCATGAGTATCGTCACCGACGAAGCCCATCCGCCCGCGGGTCCCGGCTACACGCAGATTCACTACGGCGGCAAGTTCAACTGGATCAGCATCCATCCGGGCATGGAGAAGGCCGCCGCCTTTCTGGAGACGCATCGCTACGCCGCGCTCAAGGGCGCGAGCATGGGCTTCACGAAGCTCGAAGGCACGACCGTCAACGCAAAGGACAAGATCCTGTACTCGGCGATGTCGCAGATCACGGCGTCGATGGTGCGCGGCAACGCGCATTCGACGGACATCGCGCTCGACAAGGGCATTTCGTCGGGTGCCGTCTACGCGCTCAATCTGAAGGGCGGGCAGCGCGACCTGGACGGCGCGGCGATCAACAGCGAATGGGTGCCCGTCGACATGAGCGCGCCCGCCGCGCTCGTCGGCGAAGACCTCGCGACGGCCGACAGCCTCGGCAATACGGCAAACGCAGAGAAGATCGCGAACCCGGACAACCTCAAGTTCTCCGAAAAGCTGCGCACGCTGTTCATCGGCGAAGACAGCGGCATGCACGTCAACAACTTCCTGTGGGCCTATCACGTCGACACGAAAACGCTGTCGCGCATTCTGTCGTGCCCCGCGGGGGCGGAATCGACGGGCCTGCATGCCGTCGACGAGATCAACGGCTGGACCTACATCATGAGCAATTTCCAGCATGCGGGCGACTGGAGCAGTCTGCACGCGAAGGTGCAGACCACGCTCGATCCGCTCGTGCGCGCGAACTACAAGGATCGCTTCGGCGCGGCCGTCGGCTATCTGACGGCGGACCCGACTTCGATCAGGCTCGCCTGACGGCCACGCTTGCGGCGATCACCAGGCCTCATCGCGGGGAAATTGATGATGCTGCGGGCTGGACGGAAGGCACAGTTTGCAAGCGATTCATCGACCCCTCTTCGGAGGGTTTTTTTTCTCGCTGCAAGCCTGCTTGCAACGCCGGTACTCCTTGCGCCATTCCGCGATCTTTGCAGCCACGCTCGCGAGAATGCCGAGTGCGCCGACCGTTTCAACCAGAGCGGAAATCATGCGGGTGCCTCCTGTTTCCTGATGCCGGGGCGGGTGCGGCGGCAGAGGGTGGAGTCGAGCGTAAGGCCGCTGTGTGCCGCTCGCAATCTGGAAGTTCCGGAATCAGACTTCGCCGCCGCCGAAGCGTCGCGCGAGAATGCGCCGCCCCATGGAAGGACGATCCACGTTTCATGCGATTTGAACCGAATGCGGCACGCGCCACGCGCTACACCGTATGCATTCGACCCGCCAGCCGGGCGCGCCCGGGCGCAATCGTTAAACCGAGCCGCGCCTCGGAATTTGACATTGCCCACTTAACATTTGCTTTCAGATGCCGTTAAAGCGTACTTCTTGTGCCTCTTTCCGCAGATAACGGATTGCTTCATTCATCAAAATCCGGCACCGGTCGAGGGCAACATTCTGAGGGGCTCTTATGTTACAGGGCAGCTATAACAGTCTTCTCGTGCTGTTTTCGCTCCTTGTCGCCGTGCTGGCCGCGTACACGTCGCTGGAAATGGCGGGCCGCATCGTCACGGCGCAAGGGCGCGCGGCACGCCTGTGGCTGGCGGGCGGTGCATTTGCGATGGGGCTTGGCGTGTGGTCGATGCATTTCATCGGCATGCTCGCATTCAGCCTGCCAATCCGGCTTGGCTATGATCCCGTCATCACGCTGCTGTCGCTGTCGATTGCCGTCGCGTCGTCGGCATTCGCACTGTGGCTCGTCTGTCAGAACGACCTGCCCGCCCGCCGGCTGACGGGCGGCGCCGTGCTGATGGGGCTCGGCGTCGCGGGCATGCACTACACGGGCATGGCCGCGATGCAGATGGAGCCGGGCATCGTCTACGATATGCCGCGCTTCGTGCTGTCGATCGCGATCGCCATGGCCGCTTCCGGCGTCGCGTTGAAGACGGCGTTCAGCCTGCGGCACAACTCGCGCCGCACGCGCCCGCTGCGCGCGGGCGGGGCGATTGTGATGGGGCTCGGCGTCGCGGGCATGCACTACACGGGCATGTGGGCCGCCAGCTTTCCGGACGGCAGCCTGTGCATCGCGGCGACGGATGGCGTGAACAGCGCGTGGGTGGCCGTCGTCATCATCGTCGTGACGCTCGCGGTGACAGCCGTCGCGTTGACGATCTCGGTGTTCGAAGACCTGCGCCTCGAAACGGAAAACGCGACGCTCACGCGCTCGCTCGCGCAGGCCAACCAGGAACTCGGCTATCTGGCGCTGCACGACGCGCTGACCAAGCTGCCGAATCGCGTGCTGCTGGAGGCACGGCTTGCGCAGGCGCTGGCGTCGGTCGACTCCGAAGGCGGGCGCTTCGCCGTGATGTTCATGGATCTCGACGGCTTCAAGGTGGTCAACGATGCGTACGGCCATCATGTCGGCGACCGCCTGCTGGTGCAGGTTGCGCAGCGGCTCGCGTCGGTCGTGCGCGCGCAGGACACGCTCGCGCGCGTGGGCGGCGACGAATTCGTGCTGCTCGTGCCCGGCGGGGACGTCGCGGGCGTGACGGCCGCCGCGGACCGCGTGCTCTCGGCGATCAGCGCGTCGTTCGACGTGGAAGGCCACGATCTGCGCATTTCGACGAGCATCGGCATCGCCATGTGTCCCACCGACGGTGCGACTGTGCACGACGCGCTCACGCACGCCGACGCCGCGATGTATCACGCGAAATCGCTGGGCCGCAATGCGTTCTGCTTCTTCGACACGTCGATGAACGAGAACCTGCAGGGCCAACTGCAGTTGACGCAAGACCTGCGCGCCGCGATCGAGCGCAGGCAGCTCGTCTTGCACTATCAGCCGCAATTCGCCGCGCCCGACGGACCGATTACGGGCGTCGAGGCGCTGGTGCGCTGGGCGCATCCGACGCGCGGCCTGATCGGCCCCGACGAGTTCATCCCGCTCGCCGAAAAAACAGGGCTGATCGTGCCGATCGGCGAATGGGTGCTCGACGAAGCGTGCCGCCAGATCCGCGAGTGGCTCGACACGGACGCGCGCGAATGGAGCATCGCCGTCAATCTGTCGCCCGTGCAGTTCAGCCATCCGCAGCTGACGGCGCTCGTGCGCGAGACGCTGGCGCGGCATCGGGTCGCCCCGCGTTATCTGACGATCGAAGTGACGGAGTCGGCGGCGATGCGCAACGTCGACGAGAGCTTGCGCATCCTGCAGAGCCTGCATGAGATGGGCGTGCGCATCTCGATCGACGATTTCGGCACGGGCTATTCGAGCCTCATGTACCTGAAGCGCCTGCCCGCAAGCGAACTGAAGATCGATCGCGGCTTCGTAAGGGAGCTGGCGCACGACGCGGAAGATGCCGCGATCGTCTCGTCCGTGGTCGCGCTTGGGCACACGCTCGGCATCGATATCGTCGCGGAAGGCGTCGAGACCGCGACGCAAAAGGAGTTCCTGACGCGTCTGGGCTGCAATTCGCTGCAAGGCTTCCTGCTCGGGCGGCCGGTTCCGGCGTCCGATCTGGACACGAGCGCAAGGCCGTATCCGCAGGCGAGTCTGTCGTGACGCGCGCAGCCGGATCTTTCGTCTGAATGTTCGCTCGGCCACATTAGGGCGCGGGCGTGTCGGCGATACTGTATTTGCGCACGGGGGAAGTTTGCGCTCAACGACAAGTCCAGAGAGGCGAAGCGTTGAACCGTCTGCAAAGCGTGAGCGTCGAAAGGCGCGATCCTTTGCCGACGGTCCAGCCTTCTGGCGCCGCGAGGCGACCTGCGCCTCCACAAAAACAGTCTGAACGCCGGCCTTGGCCGGCGTTTTCTTTTGGCGCGCCGCGTCCGGCAGCCTTTGCGCCTGCAGCTTTCGCGCGTGCGGTTATTTCATCGCCGGTAGTATCTGGGTTTGGCTTGCGCCACCACCTTCCGTCGATGCCACACCCTATGCGCGCTGTGATCACCAAATGGCTGTTCATCGTTTATCTGCTGGGTAGCGGGACGATCTGGTCCACGCTGATGCTGCTGCTGTATCCGTTCATCAGCCGCTCGGCCCGTTACCGGCTGGCCGCGCTGTGGTGCAGGGCGCTCGTCGCGGTGATGCGCGGCGCGTTCGGCATCCGCTGTTCGATAGAAGGCCTTGAGCATTTGCCGCACGAGCCGTCGATCATCCTGTGCCGCCACGAATCGACGTGGGAAACGCTTGCGTTTCTCGCGCTTTTCCCGCGTCGGATCAGCTTCGTGTTCAAGCAGGATCTGCTGCGGATTCCGTTTTTTGGCTGGGTGCTAAAGGGGCTCGACATGGTCAGCCTGGACCGCGGCTCGCCCCGTCAGGCTCACGTCGCCGTGACGCGCGAAGCGGCCGAGCGCCTTGCGAAGGGCGACATGGTGGTGATCTTTCCGGAAGGCACGCGCGTGCCGCACGGCGCGCCCGTCAAGCTCACCTCGGGCGGCGTGCGCCTCGCCTGCGCGACGGGCGCGTTGATCGTTCCCGTCGTGCACAACGCAGGCAGCGTCTGGCCGGCGAAAGGCTGGCCTGCGGGAGCGGGACACATTCGCGTGGTGGTGGGGCCGACACTGTCGCCTGCAGAGCGCTCGCCGCAGGAACTCAGCCATCAGGTGCACGACTGGATGCAGGCGGAGCTGCAAAAGCTTTAGCGCCGGCGGGCGGCCAGTTCAGTCACGCCGCGCGATTTCGTTACGTGTCACGCGCGCCGCGTGCCGATCGGGCATCGAACGACGCAAAGCAGGCGCATCGAACGTCGCGCCGATGCAGCAGACGCCGTGTATTCAGGCCGCGACGGCTGCGTGCGCGAGTTCCTGCTCGGTGCGCATCAGGCCTTCGATCATCCGCGCTTCGGCCTTCGCGATATCTTCCAGCGATGCGACTGCGAGCTGACGGTCGAGCGCGTCGAGTGCAATGGTCAGCCACGCGTAGTTGTCGCCTTCGACCGTCCACTTGCCGCTCGCTTTCTCAGCGGCGTCGATGTCCGTCATCGCGATCTGCGCTTCGGCGATATCGTCGGCGGCTTCGGGCAGATGACCGATACGGCTCAGTTCTTCCGCGATCAGCAGCTGACGGCCAAGCGTCGTGAACAGCTCGCGCGAGCCTTGACCGCGGCAGAACGCGTCGAGGCTCGCATACGCCTGCAGCAGCATGGCCCGCGTGATCGGCTCGTGCGCCGCGCGGCTGAAGGTCAGCGCGCGCAGCAGCGGCGACATGGCGGGGCGGGTCGGTTTGCGGTTTCGCGATTTGTGCGACATGTTGGTGCACCTCTTCTCTTCGTATCCGGCGATAGCCAGGCGGCCCTCGTTCGCGCGGAAAAAAGCGCCGCCGATGTTCTGGCGGCAGGATGTGGCGTGGAACCCGGCTACGACGCGGTAGCGTCGACCCGGATCGACAGGCATCGATAACGAACCTGCGAGCGAATCATGAGCCGGGACAATTAAGAAAGAATTAAATCGCGTGTCCGGTTGGGACACGGGCGTGCAAATTGGCGGTTTCTTACTGGTATTGGGCGTGCATGGCCTGATGCTGCGCGGCCTGTTCTTCCGCATGCTTTTTCGCGAGATGGCGCCCGACGATGCAGCCGCCCACCGCGCCGACCACGGCGTGATGGCCCGCATAGTGCCCGGCGACGCCGCCGACCACGGCGCCCTTCAGACAGCCCGCCGCGTGTGCCGTCCCGCTGAGAACCAGAATGAGCGCGGCTGTGCCGAGCGTGGTCTTCCCGAAAGCTGTCATGCTGATGATCCGTTTGAGTTATTCGAACCGATGTTGCGCCGGTGCATTCGATTTCAATAGCGTTCGCCTATGAATTGCGTCCGACGATGCCAGCGCAGTGTACGCGGCGTCCCTGATGGAAGCTGCAACACGTATGCGAGTTTCGTAACAAGCAGTTAGACGACACGGCGACACGGCGACACGACCCTGGACGCGCTAGCGGCGGCGAGCCGTCAAGGCGAAGGCGTCGGCCGCAGCCGATGCGTCGTTTTCGGCGCCGCGGCAGCCGCCGATGCCGCTTCCGACACGCCCGCCGCGCCCGAGGGCACATCGGCGGGACGTGTCGACGGACCCGCCGCGCCCGGATACATCGCCATCAGCGTGCGCAGCACGCCGTTGGTCCAGCCAAAGCCGTCCTGCAACGGATACTCGCCGCCGCCCGCCGCCGTTGTGCCCGCCTTCGCGTCGACATCGTATTTCTCGACCAGTTTGCCCGTGTGCTGGTAGTACGCGACGTTGGTCGTGATCCAGCGTGTCGCGATCTGCTGCGCGAGATCGGCCTGGCCGTAGCGGCGCAAGCCCGTCACGGCGAGATACTGCAGCGGCGCCCAGCCGTTGGGCTCGTCCCATTGCTGTCCCGTCTGCGTCGTCGTCGTCGCGAGCCCGCCGGGACGCAGCAGATGCGCGCGCACCGTCGCAGCCACGGCGGCCGCCTGGGGCTTTGTCGCGACGCCGGCGTAGAGCGGATAGACGGTCGCCGCGCTGAGGCGGTGCGTGAGCCGGTGCGCGACGAAGTCGTAATCGCCGAACGCGTTCAGTTGCGCGTCCCACAACACGCGGCGGATCGCATCGGCGCGCGTGGCGGCGCGCTGTTCGAGGTTCTCCGCGTGCGACGCGTCGCCCTTCACGCGATACGCTCGCGCCAGCGTGCGCTCGAGCTCGACGAGCAGGCAGTTCAGATCGACGGGAATCAGCGACGTCACTTCGATCGTCGCGAGCGTCTTGCCGTCCGCGAACCAGCGCGAGCTGAAGTCCCAGCCCGTTTCGCCGCCGGCGCGCAAATTGCGCCACAGGTCTTGCGGGTTGCGCTGCGGCGTCGCTTGTGCGGTGGCGACGTCTTCCCGATACGATTCGTCGCGCGGCGTGTCGCGCGCGTCCCAGTAGCGGTTGAGCACCGTGCCGTCGGGCAGCCGCACGAGATGCCCGTAAGCGCTGCCTGCCGCGATTTTGTCGTGACCGTCCATCCAGTAGTCGTATTCTTTGCGCAGCGCGGGCAGATAGCGCAGATAGACCTGATCGCCGCGGCGCTCGGCTTCGAGCCGCACCATCTGCGCGGAGAACGGCGGCTGCGAGCGGCTCAGATAGTACGTGCGGTTGCCGTTGGGTATATGGCCGTAGCGCTCGATCAGCGTGGTGAAATTGTCGAGTTCGTTTTCGAGCAGCGCTTCGCGACCGCTTTGCCGCAGACCGAGCATGATGAAATAAGAGTCCCAGTAGTAGATTTCGTCGAAGCGGTCGCCGGGCACGATGTACGGATACGGCAGTGGCAGCAGCGACGACCACGGGCTCGCGCTGGCGTCGGGATCACGCCGCAGGACGGACCAGAGCGTGTCGATGTGCGCCGTCACGCTCTGGTTCGGGTCGGACACGTAGTGCTTCGTTTCGCGCGCGGGCAGCGTGAAGCGCTGATCGACGAAAGCGCCCAGGTCGAACTGCGCGTCGTCCTTCTGCCTGGCATAATCGGCGACGATCTGCTGCGGCGGCGCGTTCGGCACCATGTCGGCGAAGGTCTTGCTGTCGGGGTACAGATGCGCGAGTTCGACGTCGCGATACAGCGCGCCGTACAGCTCGGACGGGGGCACAGGCACCACGGGCGAGGCGTTCGGACTGGCGCCGCTCGACAATGCCGCGGAACTCGCGGCCACGCCCGATGCTGCATCGCCTGGCACGGTGGCGGGCATGCTCTGCGCGAAGGCGGAGTGCGCGCCGGCCGCGAGCAGCGCGGCGGCACAAAGGGCGGTCGAGAAAATGCGGCGTGCATGGGCTGGCGGCATCGGCATCACGCTCCTGAAATGCGGGCTTTCGAACATAGGGAGTCACGCCAGCAAGGCTTGTTCCCCTATGAACAGACATTGCGTGTGGCGGGCGGTCTATGGCCACACGTCTTGACGGAAACTATCGGGATGACTCTGCAACAACAGGGCAGGTTGAGGACCCTCCTGCGCGCGCCGGAAGCGCGCCGCTTCGCTCGCACGCTGACGGGCTGCGTGCTCAGCTACGGCGCGGCGCGGCTCGCGACGCTGCCCGAAGGCTACTGGGCGTTGATCACGACGCTGATCGTCGTGACGCAACCCAGTCTCACGCAGGCGCTCACGATTGCGCGCGATCAGATCATCGGCGCGTGCATCGGCGCGATCGTGGGGGGAATCGGCATTGTCGTCGTCGATCACGGCGTCGATCCGCTGACGGTGTTTGCGATCGCGCTGCTGCCGCTCGCGGCGATGGCCGCCGCGCGCCCCGGCTTGCGGCTCGCGTGCGTGACGCTCGTGATCGTGGTGCTCGTGCCGGGCGATAGCGGCTCGGCATTCGTGCGGCCGCTGCATCGCGTGGCGGAAATCCTGATCGGCACGGCGGCTGCGTTCGTCGCGACGGTGATGTGGCCGAACCGCGCGCTGAAGGGCGCGCACCGCAATGCGCGCGACTGTCTGGAAGCGCTGTCTCAACTGATGCAGCTCAAGCTCGCGGCGGCGCCGGACGAGGCCACGATGGCGCGTCTCGAAACGCGCAGCCTCGACGCGCAGAAGGCGCTCGCCGATGCGCTCGAGGAAGCCGAGCGCGAGCATGTATTCGTGCCGATCCTGCGCGGCAGCGCCGATGCCGTCGACAAGGTGCCGCCGTTTCTCAGCCGGCTGCATCGCGACGTGCTCGTGGTCTGCCAGGCGTTCGCGCACGAGCATCGGGACGACGCGCGCCCTGCCGTCGACCGGGCGTGGCTGGCCTTGCCGCGCGTGCTTTCGCTGCTCGCCGACGCCGTCGGTGCGGCGCAGCTGAACAAGGACAAACTGAGGGAAGCGCGCGCGATGCTCGATCCGCTGCTCAAGCGGATCAATGCGCGCGTCGATGGCGAGCCGGCGCTGCCCACGCCGGGCATCGATCTGGTGCTGGCGCTGATCGCGAAGGATGCGGACGGGCTCATCCAGGTGCTGATGCCGCCGGGAAAGGGCGCGGCGACGTGAAGTCCCGATGGTCCGACGGCCCGACGAAAACTAACGCCCGGGCTATCCAGCGACTATGCTTTTTTATGAGCCTCGCATCGTTCATCCGGGCGCAAAGGGCCGACGATCCGGCTTCATGCGCCCGCCCGCGTAGGGTTGCCAATCAGGGGCGAGACTCTCCGTGACCGGCTTGCACGCATGCTACGCGTCCGACCGCGTGCGCCGATCGATTGTTGTCGCAACGATCGAAAAGGAGTCGAACAATGAAAGCCCTTGCGTTGGTTCTTGCGCTCGCGGGTGTTGCCGCGTTGACGGCGCCCGTCGCCTCGTACGCGAAGATCGATCAGAACGCCAATTACTACCGGTCGGAAGATCGCGTGCGCTATACGTCCGGCGATCCGAAGGAAGAGATGCGTCAGGCGGCTTGCCAGCAACGCGGCAGTTGCGATAGCGACAACAGCCCGGCGCCCGCCCGGCAGTAGCGCGGCTGTCGTCACGTTCGGGCTTGCGGCGTGCTGCGGCGGGCCGCAAGCATTCACGCGCATCCGCGCCGACATGGACCGCGCACACGAAGCGCGCACATCGCAAGCCCTCGTCCGAAAGACACTTTCAACCATCAGGAGCGAATCGCGCGGCGTGTAGCGGCGATAATCGCGGGACGATACGCAAGTCAACCGTACTGCGTGCAGCACGTCGATCCGCGCAAGGTCGTGGCGAAAAGACAGGGACTGAAAGACTGAGCGTTTACAATCCGGGCTCGCTTTTTTTTGCTGCCGAGCTTTGCTGGCAAATTTTGCCGTGAAGGTTGCCGCGAACCTTGCTGTGAACCTTGCTGTGAAGCGCAGCGTCCTGATTCAACCCTCGATCCTTTCGTTCAAGCCCATGTCGACACCCAACCGTGCCAACGCTCGCCGTTCGCTGACACTCCTCGAAACCCTCGGTCTGGTCGGTATCGCCGCCGCGCTGTGCAGCGCGCTGCTGCGTCACTTTTTCTGAGCGCAGCCGCCATCGCGCGGCGCGCAACGGACGGTGACGTCGGCATCCGTTCGTCCATTTTCCATTTCGCATGTACAAGAAAGCCACTGCTGTCGAAATCCAGTTCTCGTCCGATAGACTCAATGACGGCGCAGGTGATCCGTTCTGGATCGACCTGAATCACGCCGAAGCCGTCGCGCTGCATCAGGCGCTGCAACGTTACCTCGATGCGCCCGCCGCCGGGCATCCCGCGCCGCTCGTCGTGACGCTCGATCACGACAAGAGCGCGCCTGCGACGGGATCGCACGATGCTGCGCAAGGCAAGTCGCCCGCCTCCGCCGACGACCTCAAGCAATGGGTCTGCGTGATCTGCGGCTGGATCTACGACGAAGCCGCCGGCCTGCCGGAAGAAGGCATCGCGCCCGGCACGCGCTGGGCCGACGTGCCGCAAGACTGGCGCTGCCCCCTTTGCGACGTCGGCAAGGACGAGTTCGCGCTCGTCGAATTCTGATCGCGACGCGCCCGGACAATGAGCGTGCCGTGAAGCAGGTATACTTCAGCGCCTTGAACGTTTGCAACACATCGCACATCCAGGCGCTACCTCGCAATGAAAAGCATCACCGCTGTACTGGGCATCGTGTGTCTCATCTGGTTCTGCACGAGCGCCTTCTCACAGTCCCAGGCCGACGTGCCCGACGACTACGCGTATCTGACGCGTCTTCACGTGCGTCCATCCGTCATCAACTGCATCGCCGAGTTCGACCGATGGATTCGCACTACCTCACGCTATGACATGTTCCTTGCGCCGGACCGCCGCGTGCTGAAGGCGAATATCGACGAAGGCAGCGGCATGTTCGCGGGCAGCAATGGTGCGCAGCCCGTCGAACAGACGGTGACCATGCGCGCCTTCGCGCGCCTGCGTAACAAGCAGTCGTGGATTCCCGTGGTCGCGAAATGTGGAATCTGGCGCGAGCATGTGGTCGGCGTGTCGCTGCAGCAATACGAAAGCAGCCACGCTTCTGTCGTGCGCTGAGCGGGCGCGCTGTTCAGTCGCCGTGATTGTTCAGCTTGAACCCGGTAGGCGCGCCGAGCGAGAACCTGTGCGCGAGCGAGCGGACATCGTACTCGCGCAACGCGGACAGATACGACGGACCGTGGATGATGGCGGGCGAGGGCGTTATCGACGGCCGATGCGCGTCGTGACGGACGGGCTCGACGAGCGGCGAATCGACAGAGGAAGGCGGGCTCGCGAGCGCGACGATAGCCGGGCCGGTCGCGTGGGCCGAATACACGCCCGCTGCGCCGAGCGCGGCCATCCAGGCGGTGAGCAGAACGACATACGATTTCATCGGCGACGGGCTGGCAGGTGTGTCCCGGCAGCGGTGCCAGCATGCATTAGCCGATGCTGCGCAACCGCCGCGATGAATCGATATTAGTCACGCGCTGAACGCTTTTCAACCGGCAGCGCCAGCTCGTCCGGCGGCGCGCGCCGGCTCAGTTCGTCGATCATCAGGCGCGCCGCGGGCGACAGCGCCGAGCCGCGACGCGTCACGATGCCGTACGGTTCGGTGCGCGAGCGCACGTCGATCGCGAGCGTTTTTGCGAGACCGTGATGGGACAGCAGCGCCGCCATGTCGCGCGGCATCAGCGAGACGAGCGTCGGGTCGCGCTGCAGCATCAGCACGGTGGTCATCGTCGATGCCGTTTCGATGGGATGCGGCGGCACGGAAAGCCCGGCTTCCTTGAACTCGCGCTCGAACAGCCCCCGCAGCGGCATGATGCTCGGATAGACGACCCAGCGGCTCGACGCGAGATCGGCGAGTTCGACCTCGCGCGCCTTCGCCAGCCGATGCATCGGGCTCGCGACGATCGCGACGGGCTCGTCGCTCAGTTCGACGTAGTCGTAATGATCGGGCTGTCGCGCGACGGTCGTGCGGCAGACGGCGAGATCGAGCCGCCCCTGATCGAGCAGCGCGAGCGCCGCGCGCTGGTGTCTTCGACGACTTCGACCGTCAAGGCGGGCTGGCGCGCGCGCAGCCGCGTCAGTGCATCGACCAGCACGCCCGACACCGCGCCCGAGATCGCACCGACCGCCAGCCGTCCGCCCGAGCCTTGCAGGATGCCTTCCATCTCTTCGCGCAGATGCGCGACGTCCATGTGAATCAGACGCGCGTAGCGGATCACGCAGCGCCCGAGTTCGTTCGGCTGCAGGCCTTGCGGCGAGCGCGCGAACAGCGTCGCGCCGAAGGTCGCTTCGATTTCGCGCAGCGCCTTGGTCGCGCCGGGCTGCGTGAGCGCCATTTCGTCGGCGGCGCGATGCAGCGAACCGTGCTCGTCGAGCGCAATCAGCAGACGCAGTTGCTTGAGCCGCAGACGGGCGACAATCGAATCGACATTCGGCAGCATAGACACGGAGATTGATAGTTCGATGGGCCCGAGCGCGGGCTATGCCCTGAGCTTTTCCATCAGGAAGTCCACGAAACAACGCACACGCGACGACAGATGCCGCGCATGCGGATAAAGCAGCACGAACGGACGCGAGCGGCCGCCATACGGCGCGAGCACTTCTTGCAGCGTGCCGTCCTTCAGATCCCGCTCGACGACGAAGCGATACGTCTGGAACAGACCCGCGCCATGCCGCGCGAGCGTCGCGCCCGCCAGCACGTCGCCCGACGTGCCGTATCCGCCGCGCGTCGCCATTTCGATGTCCTCGCCGTCGAGCCGGAACAGCCACGGTATGTTGCGCCCCGTGCTCGGCAGCGCGAACTGGATGCATTCGTGGCGAATCAGGTCGTCGGGCGTGTCCAGCGTGCCCGCCGATTTCAGGTACGCAGGCGACGCCACGACGACGAGTTCCGCGTCCTCGAGCGTGCGCGCGATGAGGCCGGAGTCGTCGGGCGCGCGGCCGCGAATGGCGAGGTCGAAGCCTTCGTCGGCGAAATCGATGTTGCGGTTGCTCAGATGCGTTTCCACCGTCACGTCCGGATAGCGCGCGCGAAACTCGGCGAGCAGCGGCAGCACGCGATAGTGGCTGTACGGCGTCGGCATGCTGATGCGCAGCACGCCCGACGGCGTGCTCTGCTGTCCCGTCGCTTCGCGTTCGGCGTCGGCGAGCTGGTTCAGCGCCGCACGGCATTGTTCGAAGTAGCGGCGCCCTGCATCGGTGAGCCGGATCTGCCGCGTCGTGCGAATGAAGAGCCTGACGCCGAGGCGCGCTTCGAGGCGGGCCACCGAGCGGCTCACGGCCGCGGGCGTCACGCTGGCGGCCGTCGCCGCGACCGTGAAGCTTTCCAGCTCGGCCGCAAGGCAGAACAGTTCGATGCTGCCAAGGAGTAGGTCTTCGAATTGACGCTGCATGGCGTTTCCATGTTTGGCGACGGCCTGACCGGATATCCGTCGGCCCATGCCCGCGCGGCACGCGGCACGCGGCGCGCGGCCAGGCAAGGCAAAGCGCGCGCGCCGCGAGTGGCGCGCCGCGCGTGCAGAGCATAACAGGTCTGTCGTTGGTTCCCGTTGTGGCGGGCGGCTGCGTCAACGGCGCGGGAAAGTGTGAATCATGCCTCGTCAATCCAGTTGGTACTTTTCCCGCACGAGATGACCGATGCCGATGTTGTCGAGAATGTCCATGGGACACAGGATCGTCACGCGCACCGTGCCGGGCAAACGGCTGATTTCGATAGAGCCGGCGATCGTCGCGCGATTGAGCACTTCTTCGTAGGCGAGGCCCGTGACGGCGGCGGCGCGGCGCAGGCCGTTTTCGGTGGCGATGTTCAGATTTTCGCCGCTGCCGATGAAAGTCACCGGCCCGTTGCGTTCGATCTGATGCTGGCCCCAGCGCGCGCCCAGTTCGGCCACTTTCTGCCGCTGTTCGGCGTTCATCGGTCGGGCCATCGGCGGCAGATCGTCGAGATTCTGCAACAGGATCGGGCCTTCGAGCGTCAGGTTCTTGATCACCTCGACGCTCAGTTCGGTTTCGCCCGAGACGTCGGTTGCGTGGCCGGCGATCTCGCCGTTGCCCTGCTGCGCGTGCATGTCGCCGAGGTAGACGCCCGCGCCTGGCACCTTCACCGGACAAATCAGGATGCAGCCTTCGCGCACGGAGTTCGTGTCCATGTGACCGTCGGTTTTTGCTGCGTGCAATTCCTCCTTCGTCATGCTGAAGCGGTGCGGCGCGCCCACCAGGTACTGGCCGAAGTCGGCGCAGTTGTGCGAGTCGGGCAGATCGCGAGCGGGCGTTGTGCCGATGTTGCCGAGGAACGGCTGCATGTGGGCCGCGAGGCCGGGCATGTCGGCGCGCGCCAGCGAAAGAATGGAATGCTGCGCGGCCAGCTCGGGCAGCGCGGACATGGCCGGCGCGTTGCCCGCGAGCCGGTTGCCGACGTCCTGATTCACCGTGAGGCTGACGCCGTTTTCCTGATCGAGCACGATGATGTAGCCGTGACGGAACTGGAAGGCGCTCACTTCGGCGCCGCAATGGTCGCAGCGGATCGCCTCGGGGCCGATGCCTTCGACGTGGCTGGCGGGATGCTCGGTGCCGCACGACGCACAGAACTTGGAGACGAAGGGATCACCGTGATATCGCCCTTCGACGAACTGCATCACGCCCGATGATGTCGCATGCGATGTGACGCGCAAGCGTTTGATTTTCAGCGCGACGGCATCGCCGACTTGCGCGCCTTCGATCGCGACGGGCTGCGTCACCTCGTGGCCGCCCTGGAACGCGGGCGTGATCATCGGCCCCCAGCAGCCGGGCGGCGTGCCCGCGATCAGCGTGCCGCCGTCGGCGAGCGGTCCGAGCATCGTCTGGCTCGGGCCGATGATGCCGCTGGTATAGGATTCGACGCGTAGCTGCTTGACGGGCGGCTGGGCGGTTTGGGCGTCGAGGTGGGCGATCGTCATTGTCATCTCCATGTTCGCGATATGAATCGCATGCGATTAAAGCGTGCGAGTCGGAATCATACGCGGAGTTGCCGATGTGTCAATCCTGTACGATACAATCGTGTACGATATATGTGGTGAAGCGCGCTTGCACGGCTACGCCGTGCAAGCGCCGCTGCGTGCCCAGTCTTTCCTGCGCGGAATCGTTGGCTGAAACTGGCGCCGCGCCGGAAACAATCCGCACGAGCTTCACGGCGCGTTGCCTTGCGGACAACGCGTCGTGAACCTTCTTGCTGTTGGTCGCCTTGCCCGTTTGCCTGTACGCTTGGCCGGATCGGCTCCGAATCCGCGCGCCGCGGCGGACGACGCGCCGTCCCGTTCCCCACGCCCGCGTGCCACGGCGCGCGGCAAAGAAGAGAAGACAGGAGTTTCCATGCTTTTACATCTATCGACATGGGCCGAAATCGAGCAATACCTGAAGCGCAGCCGCGCCATCGTGGTGCCGATCGGATCGAACGAACAGCACGGCCCGACGGGGCTGCTCGGCACTGACTGGCTCTGTCCCGAGATCATCGCGCGCGAAGCGGAGAAAGCCGCCGATATTCTCGTCGCGCCCACTTTCAACATCGGCATGGCGCAGCATCATCTGGGCTTTCCGGGCACGATCTCGCTGCGGCCTTCCACGTTCATCGCCGCGATCGGCGACTGGATTCGCTCGCTGGCCACGCACGGTTTCGAGAAGATCCTGTTTCTGAACGGACACGGCGGCAACATCGCCTCGATCGAAGCGGCGTTCTCCGAGGTCTACGTCGAGTCGAGCTTCGCGAAGCGCCGCGCCGGTGTCGCGATGAAACTGTGCAACTGGTGGGATCTGGAAGGCGTCGGCGAACTCGCGCGCACGCAGTTCCCGGAGGGCCACGGCTCGCACGCCACGCCCTCCGAAATCGCGATCACGCAATGGGCGTTTCCCGACTCGATCAAATCCGCCGACTATGCACCGAAGATCGCGCCGTCCGGCCCGATTCGCGAAGCGCTGGACTTTCGCGCGCGCTTTCCGGACGGACGAATGGGCTCCGATCCGGGCCTGGCATCGCCGGAAAAGGGCGGCGAACTCGTGCGGCTGGCGGCATCGAGCCTCGTGCGCGAACTGAACGCGTTCGCGAATGAACCGCTGCCGGGCTGACGCGCGCTTCGGCATCCCGCGTTCCGGCATGCCGATAGCGACGGTCGATCTGTTCCCCGCGCTCAAGAGTGAATTGACCGCTCAACGGTTGACCCATCGTTCGCTGCAAATGATGATCTGATTTGCAGATAGCACTGCGAGCGCGCACGCGCGCAAGGCGCGCGCGCTCGCCAACCGTTTCGATGAGGACCTGACATGAGCACCCGTTCCGAAAGCACGTCGCTGTTGAGCCTGCTGGGCATCAGCAAGCCGATCATCCAGGCGCCGATGGCGGGCGTCAGCACGCCTGCGCTGGCCGCGGCCGTTTCGAACGCGGGCGGCCTCGGTTCGCTCGGCGTGGGCGCGATGAACGCAGAAGCGGCGCGCAAGACGATCCGCGACACGCGCGCGTTGACGAGCGCGCCGTTCAACATCAACGTGTTCTGCCACGAGCCCGCGACGGCCAACGCCCAGGTCGAGAAGGAATGGCTGAGCTGGCTCGCGCCGCAGTTCGCGCAGTACGGCGCGAGCGCGCCTGAAAAACTCAGCGAAATCTATACGAGCTTCGTCGAGGACAAGGCGATGCTCGACGTGTTTCTGGAAGAAAAGCCGGCTGTCGTCAGCTTCCATTTCGGCTTGCCGCCGCAGCCGGTGATCGATACGCTGCAAAAGGCGGGCATCAGGCTGCTCGCCTCGGCGACCAGTCTGGACGAAGCGCGGCGGCTGGTGGATGCGGGCGTCGATGCCCTCGTTGCGCAAGGCGTCGAAGCGGGCGGTCATCGCGGCGTGTTCGACCCGCAGGCGTTCGACGAAAACATCGGCACGTTTGCGCTCACGCGTCTGTTCGTCGAGAAGTTCGATCTGCCCGTGATCGCGGCGGGCGGCATCATGGACGGCGCGGGCATCGCGGCGGCACTCGCGCTCGGCGCGCAGGCGGCGCAGCTCGGCACGGCGTTCGTGCCATGCCCGGAGACGTCGATCGACGACGGCTATCGTCGCGCGATTCTCGGCGATGCCGCGCTGCATACCACGATGACGTCGGCGATTTCCGGCCGCGAGGCGCGCGCGATGGTGAACCGCTTCACGGAGCTGGGCCGCGCCGGCGATCGCCCCGCGACGCCCGACTATCCCATCGCCTACGACGCCGGCAAGGCGCTGCACGCGGCAGCGAAAGCAAAGGGCGAATTCGGCTTCGGTGCACAGTGGGCGGGCCAGGCTGCGGCGCTGGCGCGCGCGCTGCCGGCGGCGGAACTGGTCGCGCGGCTCGACGCGGAACTGGCGGAAACCGTCAAGCGCCTGCAGCGCTTCGCGTCCTGACGCGTCGAGGACCATGCAAGAACCCATCGCTGATACGGCGTCGACGGGCGGCGCGCGCCCGCCAGAGGCCACGCTGCTGTCGATCAACATTGGCGTCTGCAAGCCGCTCGACGTTGGCCTTGCCTCCGAAGGCTTGAGCGTCGAATCGGCGATACGCAAGCGTTCCGTGAGCCGCGCGAGCGAAGGCGCGATCGTCGAAGTGAAGAAGCTCGGTCTGGCGGGCGACGAGCACGCGGACCTGAGCGTGCATGGCGGACTCGACAAGGCCATCTATCTGTATCCGTTCGAGCACTACGCGTGGTGGCGGCAGCGGCGCATCGAAGCCGATGTGCCCGACGCCGGCACGCCGCTCGAAATGGGCGCGTTGGGCGAGAATCTGACCACGCAAGGCTTGCTCGAAACGGATCTGTGGATCGGCGACACGCTCGTCATCGATCAGGTGCGGCTAAGGGTGGAAGCGCCGCGCAACCCCTGTTTCAAGCTCAACGCGGTGATGGGCTACCGGAAGGCGGTGAAGCACATGTATCTGAGCGGCTTTGCGGGTGTGTATCTGAGCGTGCTGCAGACGGGCTTTATTCAGGCCGGGGCGCGTATCGAAGTCGTGCCCGGGAGCAGGGAAGAGTCGGTGAGCGCCATTCTTGGCTGGCGGCGCGGCAAGGCGCATCGCGAGTTGTGAATCACGGACCGCGAATCACGGCCCGCAAAAGCGAGCCGTCACTGCGACACCGCTTAGCTTTTGCCCTGCTGCGCTCGCTGGCGGCGGAATTCGTCTACAGGCAATCCGCCCCAGCCCCAGTTCTCCTTCTCCACTTCCTGGATAACGACGAAGGTCGCTTCCAGCGGCTTGTTCAGCACGTCCAACAGCAGCTCGCTCGCTCCCTTGATGAGCTGGGCCTTTTCTTCAGGCGTCACTGCGCTGGCGCCGGGTGCGGTTCCCTCGCGGGTCACCTGAATCGTCACGATGGGCATCTGAAACTCCGTGGTGGTGTCGTGTGAGCGTTGGTGTGAAAAAGGCGCCGTTGCCGGCGCCTTGACGTTGCGTGATGACTTAGTGGCCCGCGATCTGGCCGCCGTCGACGTGCAGGATTTCGCCCGTCACGAACGCCGCCGAATCCAGGTAGAGCACGGCGTCGACGATGTCCTTCATCTCGCCCATATGGCCGACAGGATGCAGCGCGCCGAGCGCGTCGTGCGTTTCGGGTGCGTGCATCGGCGACTTGATGATGCCGGGCGACACGGCGTTCGCGCGAATGCCCGTCTTCGCGTATTCGATGGCGAGCGACTTCGTTGCCGCATTCAGGCCGCCCTTGGTCAGCGACGCCAGCACCGACGGCACGCCCGAAATCGCATGGTCGGCGAGAGTCGTCGTGATCTGCACGACGTGGCCGCTCTTGTTCTTTTCCATCTCTGCGATGGCGAGTTGCGTGATGTGGAAGAAGCCGTTCACATTCACGTTCAGCACGGCTGCATAGTCTTCCTCCGTGTACTGCGTGAACGGCTTGGCGATGAAGATGCCCGCGTTGTTGACCAGCGTGTCGACGCGGCCAAAGCGCGCCACCGCCTCGGAGACGGCGCGCTGAGCGACGGCGCGCTCGCCGATATCGCCTGCGATGGCGACGACGTTGGGATCATCGGACGGCTTGATCGAACGCGCGACGGCGACGACGCGGTAGCCGCGCTCACGGAAACCCTTGACGATCTCTGCGCCAATGCCTTGCGATGCGCCGGTGACGATAACGACTTTTTGCGAGTTGCTCATGGTTGACCTCGAAACGGTTGTTCGGCGTTGCTGTCGGGATGACTGTGCCGTTGGTCGTAAATCTAGGCTTCTTCGGCCGGGTTGCGTACACCCGCTGGGGACAAACAGTTGTGAGCGCCGGGAACAAATATGGCCGCCGATTTGTTCTCCGCTGTTTGCGTCGACGCTTGCTCGTTACGCAAAAGCGATGCGCCGCCAACGAACGCCGCCCATCCATTCGCGGCGCGAAGTTCCGCGATGCGCGCGGCAAGCGATCGCCCGGACGACTCACGCGACACGCGCCGCGAAACCCGCATCGCACGACGCGCACGACGCGCACGTTCGGCGCGGCAAAGCGTCAATGCCCACGCAAAAAGCCGCACCGGACCAACCGGATGCGGCTTCATGCACGGGCGAAAAGGCGAAAGGGCGGAAACGGCGGAACCGTCGTGCGCTATTCGTTGGGCGGGAAATACGGCAACACGTCCCGATGAAGCTCATCGAGTATCTGCCGATAGTCGCGCGGCGTCACACGAGGGTTCAGCGCGACATGCGATACGCCAAGATCGCGCGCCTGATCGAGAAAGCCTCGCAGCGCGCGGCTGCCGATCGCCAGTCCGCCGCCGATGCGCCTGAACGGATAGTCGCGCTCGGGATGCAGGAACAGGAATCCGCCGAACGCGAGCGGCTTGGGCTCGTCCTCGCCGTTCGTCTGACGATTCGCTTGCCGCCATTCGTCGACGAACGAAGACAGCCGCGCCGGTTCGGGCACGAAGCCGAGATAGCCGTCCATCTGCGACGCGATCCAGTCGAGCGACTGCTGCGAGCGTCCGACGGCAATCGTCGGCACGCGGCCGAACAGCGGCTTCGGCAGCATCGTGAGCGAGCCGTCCGCGCGTCCGAAGCGCGGCGAATCGAAGTGCGGAAAGTTCTCTTCGCTCGCCTTGCGATACACCTCGTACGCATCGCGAAAGCGCTCGCCGCGGCTGTCGAAGTCGATGCCGAACGCGGGATATTCGGCCGGCCGGTCGCCCGACGACATGCCGATCACGATGCGTCCGTTTGTCAGCCGGTCCAGCGAGTTGACCTGCTTGGCGAGGATCAGCGGCTCGCGCATGGGCAATACGATGCCCGTCGTGCCGAGCGTGATGTGCTTCGTTGCCGTGGCGAGGTGCCCGATATAGATCAAGGGCTCGAAGATCTGGCCGGAATCGCCGTACTGCGGGTCGTAGAGCGGAATGTCGCGGGCCCATAACGCGGCGACGCCTGCCTGCTCTGCGCGCCGCGCCATCTGCAGATGGTTGGCCATGCTCGGATGAGGCGACGCCGCATGGGTTTCGAGCGGCAGGATCAGGCCGACGGTGAGCGCTTCGTGCCGGAACACGCGATCGTAGCCGCGATGATCCTGCCATTCGAATGGCGCGTGCGCCGCTTGCGCGGCAGAGTCGATAAAGGGAATTTGCATGTCCATGACGTGTCCTCCAGTTGACGCCAGACTAAGCATTTGCGTCGACGGGAAAAACACAGCGCGGCTAACAACACTTGATACACAGCGTCAATAGCGGCTGATGAACAGTAAAGCGGACAACAAAGCGACGTGAAAGAACCCGTCTCACTGACGATGATGATACGCATCACCAATCATCATTTTACTTGAACCATCGACGCTCCTATCGTTGGAAAAAACGGCAAGCGCGCATCGGGCAGCCCCCGACAGCCGCCTACTCCCAAACGAGACATGGAGACATCGTGGTCCAAACGACTGCACATCACAACGTCCGGTTGTCGCCGGCGTTCGCACAGCTCGTCGCCCGGCGGCGCAGCCTCGTCGTACGGCTGACGCTCGGCACGTTGCTGCCTTATTACGCTTTCGTGCTGGTGGCCGGCTTCGCGCCGAAGCTGCTGGCGCTGAAGCTCTTTCCCGGCAGCGTCATGACGATAGGTTGGCCGTTGGGCGTGCTGCTGATCGTCGGCACGTGGATTTTGACGGGCATTTATATCCGCCGCGCAAACGGAGAGTTCGACGCGCTGACGGCACGCATCCTGACGGGAGACGCGCAATGAAACGTCACGTCGAGTTTATGGGCTGCCTCTTTGCCGCAGGCGTCGCACAGCAGGCGACAGCCGCCGAAGTCATCGAAAAAGCACAGAAGCAGCCGCTCAATCTCACGGCCATCGCGATGTTCGTCGTGTTCGTCGTCGCGACGCTCGGCATCACCTACTGGTCCGCGTCGAAGACGAAGTCGATGAAGGACTTCTACAACGCAGGCGGCGGCATCACCGGCTTCCAGAACGGCCTCGCGCTCGCGGGCGACTACATGTCGGCGGCGGCGCTGCTCGGGCTGACCAGCATGATCTTCTTCAACGGCTATGACGGCATGCTGTACGCGGTGAGCTTCTTCGTCGCGTGGCCGCTGCTGATGTTCCTGTTCGCCGAGCGCATCCGGAACCTGGGGCAAGTCACGATCGCCGACATCGCATCGTTCCGGCTCGACCAGCAGCGCATACGCACGCTGATGGCGTTCGGCTCGCTGACGGTCGTGTGCTTTTATCTCGTCGTGCAGATGGTGGGAGCGGGGCAGCTGATCCAGCTTCTGTTCGGGCTGCAATACAACTACGCAGTGGTCGTGGTCGGCGTGCTGATGGCCGTGTATGTGACCTTCGGCGGCATGGTCGCGACGACGTGGGTGCAGATCATCAAGGCCGTGCTGATGCTGTTCGGCGCGAGCCTGCTGGCGATCCTCGCGCTGCGCCAGTTCGGCTATTCGATCGACGCGATGTTCGCCCAGGCCATTGCGACGCACAAGAGCGGCGCGGGCATCATGCTGCCGAGCAAGCTCGTCGCCGATCCGTTTGCGATGCTCTCGCTGTCGGTGGGGCTCGTGTTCGGCACCTCGGGCCTGCCGCACATCCTGATGCGCTTTTTCACGGTGCCCGATGCGAAAGCGGCGCGCAAATCGGTGTTCGTCGCGACGGGCTTCATCGGCTACTTCTTTCTGGTCGTGACGGTGCTCGGCACGGCCGCGATCGTGATCGTGGGCCGCAATCCGGCGTTCTACGAGGGCGGTGTGGCCGGCGGCAAGCTGATCGGCGGCGGCAACATGCCCGTCATGCATCTGGCGAAGGCGATGGGCGGCGACCTCGTGCTGGGCTTCCTGTCCGCCGTCGCGTTCGCCACGATTCTCGCCGTCGTCGCGGGGCTCACGATGGCGGGCACCTCCGCGATCTCGCACGATCTCTACGCGATGGTGCTCAAGCGCAATCAGGCCGATCACGCGAAGGAAAAGCGCGTGTCGCGTATCGCCTCCATTGCAATCGCAGGCGTGGCGATCGTGCTCGGCATCGTGTTCAAGGATCAGAACGTCGCGTTTCTGGTGGCGCTGACATTCAGCGTCGCCGCGTCCGTCAACTTCCCGATTCTCACGCTGGCCATCTACTGGAAAGGCCTGACGACACGCGGCGCGCTCATTGGCGGCATCGCGGGACTCGTCAGCGCGGTGGCACTCGTGCTGCTGTCGCCTGCCGTCTGGGTGAAGGTGCTCGGCCACGCGGCGCCCATCTTTCCGTATGACTATCCCGCCATCGTGTCGATGACGATTGCTTTCTTCTTCACCTGGCTCGGCTCGATCACGGACCGGGGCGCGCGAGCCGCAGGCGAGCGCGAACGATTCGACGAGCAGTTCGTGCGCGCGCAAACGGGCATCGGCTCGTCGCGCGCGGTCAGTCACTAGCCCTTTGCATCGATAGGAAATGAGAATGTCGAATTCGCACATGTCACCGCTTTCCAGCCATCCATCCGGCGCGCGGCGTTTTCAGCTGCGCGACAACGGGCTGGGCTTCTCGCGCATCACGATTGCGCTGCACTGGATCGTCGCGTTGCTGGTGTTGTCGATCATCGCCATCGAGATTGCGCGGTCGATTGCGCCCGGCGCGGAACTCACGCGCGTGCTGAACCTGCTCGGCGCGATTCTGTTTCCCGTCTCCGCGTACCGGTTCTGGGCGCGCGTCACGTCGTGGCATCCGCTGCCCGTCGGCACGCCGAATCCCGTCGAAGTGATCGTGAGCCGCTCGGTGGCGGCGGCGCTGGCCCTCGCGATGGTGCTGCTGCCCGTTGCCGCTTGGCTGGAGAAATCGGCTGCCGGCTTGCCAATCGAATTGCCGGGCGGCTGGTGCATCCCTGCCGTGCTGCCGACGAGTCCGCAGGCCGCGCATGTCTTTGACGTGCTCTTCAGGATCGGCGCGACGCCGTTTCTGCTTGGCCTCGCACTGCATATCTTCGGTGCCTGCAAGAACCATTTCGTATTGAAGAACGATGCGTTGAAACGCATGCTGGGAAAACGCGTGGAGCTCTGAATGATGAATACAACAACCCGTTATGAGTTTGGTGGAAACGCCGTCACGCAGCTTTGCGGCGTTCAATATCCGATTTTCCTCGCCGGCATGGCGGCCATTTCGGGACCGACGCTGGTCGCCGCCGTCGCCAACGCGGGCGGCATGGGAACGATCGGCGGATTGCGCCTGCCGCCGCTCGCGCTGCGTCGATGGATCAGGGAGACGAAAGCGCTCACGGACAAGCCGTTCGGCGTGAATCTCGTGCCGTCGTTCGGTGGACCAGAGGTATTCGAGGCGCAGTTTCAGGTGGTGTTGCAGGAAAAGCCGAAAATGCTGTCGCTTTTCTACGCAGAGAACTATCCGCACATGATCGAGCGCGCCAAGCAAGCGGGCATGCTGGTGATGGTTCAGGTCGGATCCGTCGAGCTGGCGCGCAAGGCCATCGCGCAAGGCGCCGACATCATCACGGCGCAAGGCAGCGAAAGCGGCGGTCATCTGAATCGCGGCACCATCGGGCTGCTTTCGCTGCTGCCTTCGCTGATCCAGGTCGCGCAAGGGCGGCCCGTGCTTGCCGCAGGCGGCATCACGAATCGCGACGACGTTCGCACCGTGATGAGCATGGGCGCAGCGGGCGTGCTGGTCGGCACGGCGTTCGTCGCATGCGAAGAGTCGAACGCGCATCCGCTTTACAAGCAGAAAATCGTCGATGCAACCGTCGACGACACCGAGTACAGAACGGGTTATTCGTTCGGCTGGAAATACGGCACCCCGCATCGCGTGATGCCGAACCGCGACAAATGGAACCTGTTGCGCTTCATCGGCGGCGGCGCGCGCGCAATCGACAAGCCGCGAATGGCGCAGAAACTGTCGCTGTACGCGGGTCAGGGCGTCGGCAAGATCGATCGCGTGATATCGGCCGCCGAACGCGTGGAAGAACTCGCGAAGGGACTCGCCGACGAACGCGTACACGAACACGAAAGCCCTCAGGCGCAGTCGTCTGAGCGGATCACGCCCATGCAACTGCGCTTTGCGTGACGTCGGATACGTAACTTGAAAGACGGCCGTGTGTGAATCGGCGCGTTCTCAGCGCGCCGCTTCACGCACGGCTTTTTTGATGGCGCGCGGCGCACCGCGCGCGTGAATGCGGTCAGTGAACCTGCGCCGTATCGACGCAAGCCTGCGTGGCATGCAGCATGTCGCCGTCGACAGGCGACGGCGCGACGGCTTCGTCGATGGCGAACTGCTCGTGCGACAGATCAAGCAACGCGGTCAACGCGGGCGTGACGAGCGTGTCCTTGTTGCGGATGAACACGGTCTTGACCTGAGCGAACTCCAGCGGCAGCTCGTGGCAATGCACGGCGGGCCGCGTGCCGTGTCCGTCCACCACGGAGCGCGGCAACAACGTGACGCCCATGCCCGCCGCGACGCACGACATGATGCCATCCAGCGTGCCAAGCTCCATCACCTGGCCTGGAATGATGCCTGCCTGATAGAACCAGTGTTCGAGCGTCGAGCGATAGAAGCAGCCGGTCCTGAACGCGAGCACGGTGAGTCCCGACATCTGGTTGGCGAGCGCGGCAAGCGACGCAAAATCCCGCCCGCTCACGAGGACCAGTTCTTCGCGGAAAATTTCTTCCTGATGCAGCGTCGCACTCTGATGAAAGCCGCCGACGAACGCGCCATCGAGCCGATGGCATTCGACGGCCTTGATCAGTTCGTTCGTCGTGCCCGTCATCAACGATAGCTGCACCTGCGGAAACCGTTCGTGGTATCTCGCGAGCACTTTCGGCAGTCGGATAGCCGCCGTCGTTTCCATCGAGCCGAGTCGCAGCAGTCCTCTCGGCGACGCGTTATCGAGCAGCGCATTGCGGCTTTCGTCCGTCAGTTGCAGGATGCGCTGCGCGTAGCCCAGAAAGACCTGTCCGGCCGAAGTGAGCACGACGCCGTTTTTCTGCCGGATGAATAGCTGCTGGCTCAGTTCGGTTTCGAGCTCTTTGATGCGCATGGTCACGTTCGACTGAACGTTGTGGATTTTTTCGGCCGCCGCCGTGAAGCTGCCGTTTTCAGCCACTGCACAAAACATCTTCAGGTGCCGCAATTCCATCGTGCGCCTCGCCGGATCACTTCGGATGATGACGGTTCAGGCTAGCACAGCACAGCCGATGATGAACGCGCGCGGCGGGACATAAAGACTCGCATCGTTGCATCGTTGGAAAAGTGCTCGGCGAGCATCGGGGAAGCGCGGCGTACCATGGGCGGCATGATCTGGCTAGCCAATGCCGTGCTCGTGTTGCACGCGCTGATTGTCGTCTTTATCGTCGGCGGATTGATCGCCATCTGGATCGGCGCCGCGCTGCGGCAAGAATGGGCGCGTCACCGCGGGTTTCGGGTGCTGCATCTTGCCGCCATCGGCATCGTCGCGATTCTCGCGGCGCTCGATGTGCCGTGCCCGCTCACCGTGCTCGAAGACCGGCTGCGCACGGGGGCCGCCGGCCAGCAGGGCTTCGTGCAGCACTGGGTGAGCGCCTGGCTCTATTACGATTTGCCGGGCTGGGTGTTCGCGGTGGCCTATGTCGCGTTTCTGCTCGTCGTCGCGTTGACGTGGCGTCGCGTTCCGCCGCGCCCGAAGTCGCGCGGTCAGTCCTGAAGCGCGTGAGCGGCGGCTTGCGGCCGCAACTGCAGCGCCATCGACAGGCCGCCGAGCGCGAGGCCCACCGCGCACACGCCCGGCCATTGCCATACGCTCCACGCCCACACGCCCAGCGACGAGCCGAGTGCGCCGCCAGCAAAGCGGATCGTCATGTAAAGCGTATTGACGCGGCTCATCGCATCGCGCCTGACGCGCATGTTGCGCGCCATGTTCGCAACGTGCGCGCTCTGCAAACCCAGATCCAGCACGATCACGCCCGCCACCAGCCCTGCGATGGTCGAGCCCGCGAGCGCAAGAATCCCGAACGCGGCGACGAAGATGGCGCTGCTCGCCAGCACGACGACATGCGGATTGCGTGTATCGATCAGCTTGCCTGCGCCCGTCGACGCGAGCGCGCCCACCACGCCGACCAGCCCGAACAGACCCGCCACCTCGCTTCCGTAGTGCGCATCCATGCTGCGCAGATGGAACGCCAGCGTGACCCAGAAGGCGCTGAACGCGGCGAACTGAAGCGCAGCAACCGCCGAGGTCTGACGCACGAGCGGCTCGCCGCGCAGGAGCGTCCACAGCGAGCCCATCAGGCGCGCGTAGCTGCCGGTGTAGCTGGGCTGCACGCGCGGCAGCGCGCGCGACAGCACAGCCGCTGTGACGAGCATCGCCGCCGCTGCGAACCAGTAGACGGCACGCCACCCGAAGTGCGCGGCGACCGAGCCGGAGATCGAGCGCGAGACGAGAATGCCGCCCAGCAGGCCGAACATCACGATGCCGACGGCCTCGCCGCGTTGCTGCGGCCCGGCCAGTTGCGCGGCGAACGGCGTCAGCAATTGCGGCGCGACGCTGGCAAGGCCCGTCGCGAAGCTGGCCGCGATGAGCCAGCCGAGCGTCGGCGACAGCGCGACCCCAGCGAGCGCCACGCTGGCGACGCACAGCAACACGCGCAGCATCGAACGGCGCTCCAGCTTGTCGCCAAGCGGGACGAACAGCAGAAGACCCAGCGCGTAGCCCGTCTGCGCCGCCACCGACACATTTCCCGCCTGCCGTTCGCTGGTGTGAAAAGCCAGCGCGAAGTCGGCTAGCAGCGGCTGGTTGTAGTAGTTGTTCGCCACCACGACGCCCGCGGCGCCTGCCATCAGCCAGTAGATCGAACGTTTCATCCCGGTGTGCCTCCAGCGTCTCGCGCGGCGCGCTTTTGCCGTCCCATGCGGCAACTGTAGACTATTCCGGAAAGCGCCGGTATTCCAGCGAGCCGGCATGCACCCTTGCTAAATCCGGAAGGATTGAATCATGGATCGTTTGGATGCAATGAGCGTCTACGTGCGCGTCGTGGAGGCGGGAAGCCTGTCCGCCGCCGCGCGCGCGATTCCGATGTCGCTGACGTCGGTCAGCCGGCATATCTCGGCGCTCGAAGCGCAGTTCGGCGCGCAGTTGCTTCGCCGCACCACGCGCAATCTCGCGATGACGGACGAAGGCCGCATCCTGTACGACCGGGCCAAGGCGATTCTCGGCGAGGTGGACGAGCTTGGCAGCGCGTTGTCGGCGGGGCGCGGCAAGCTGTCGGGGCGGCTGCGGATCGGCGCGCCGGCTCTGCTCGGGCGGCTCGTGATCGCGCCGATGCTGCCGCGCTTTCTGGCGCAGCATCGGGATCTCGCCGTCGATCTGCTGCTGGTCGACCGGGTCGTCAATCTCGTCGAGGAAGGGCTTCACGTTGCCGTGCGCGTCGGACGTCTGCCCGATTCGAGCCTCGTCGCGCGCAAGCTCGACGACATCCAGATGGTGCTGTGCGCCGCGCCCCCCCTATCTGGCGCGAAGCGGCACGCCGCGCACACCCGACGACCTGCGCGCGCACGCTTGCCTCGTGTTCTCGGACGCGCCGGGGCCCGTCGACTGGCGCTTCGAGGTGGGCGCGACGCGCACGCGCGTCAGCGTGACGGGCCGCCTCTGGATGAACAGCCTCGACGCGCTCGTGACGGCGGCGCTCGACGGTGCGGGCATCGTGCGCGCGCCCGCGTGGCAGGTCGCGGCGCACATTGCTGCCGGGCGCCTCGTGCCCGTGCTCGGGGAGTACGCGCCGCCCGCGACGCCCGTTCATGTGATGTTCGAGCGCGCCAAGCTCTCTTCGCCGAAGATCCGGACTTTCGTCGATTATCTTGCCGGGCAATGGGGCCGGGCTTAGTGATCGACTGTCTGCGCGCCGAAATGCCAAGGCGCGAGCGCGCCCCGTTAGAGCAGCACCGCGCCAGGGAACGTCCGGATGCTGAGGGCCGGGTTTCACGGTACCGTGAGCGTTCACGCGTGCACGCACCCAGGGTTCGGCTTGCGCGCTCGCGGCGATGGACACAGGAGACTGGACGTGAAGACGCCGTCGATCGAATGGTCATCATCCGATGTGCCGCCAGCGGATCGCACCGATGCGTGGCAATCCGTGCTCAGCAGCAGTTATCGCGAGTGGCAGGTGCCTCGCAGGCTTCCCGCCACCTTCTATGCCCACGTGAAGCAGCACGACTTTGCCGGCACGGGCATCGTCGAGACGGTTTGCGATCCGTGCTCGGGGCAGCGCACGCGCGGCCAGGTGCGTCACGACGATGAACTGTACGTCGGCGTTCAACTGACGACAGGCGGCCGCGAGCGCTTCAGGATCGGCGATTCGGGCGTCGAAGTCGCATCGGGCGACGTGGTGGTGTGGACCACGGATCAGGTCGTCGAGTTCGAAGTGCTCGAGCGGCTGCACAAGGTCACGCTGATGATTCCGTGGTCGTTGATGCGCGAGCGTCTGCCGGAGCGCAAACTGCCGCCCAGAGGCGGAAAAATCGAAAGCCGGACGGGCGTCGGCTCGCTGCTTGCCGTGCATCTGCTCGCGCTGTCGAACGAAATCGCATCGCTCGACGACAGCGTTCAGGGCTCGGTGAGCCGGTCGACGCTGGAGTTGCTGGGCATCGCGTTGTCGGGGCAGCAACCCTCCGCGCACTTCGACGCGAGCGCGGCCATGCTGCGGCGCGTGCAGGACTACATCCTGCAGCATCTGCACGAGGAAGACCTCAATCCGACGCGCATCGCCGAAGCCAACCGCATTTCGCTGCGCTATCTGCACATGCTGTTTCAACGTAGCGACATGACGGTGTCGGGGTGGATGCTCGACCGGCGCCTGCACGCATGCAAAGAGGCGCTGACGAACCCGGCCTTCAACCGCCAGCGCATTTCGGAGATCGCGTTCCGCTACGGCTTCAACTCGTCGAGCCACTTCAGCCGGGCATTCAAGGAAAAGTACGGCGTTTCGCCGGGCGATATTCGCCGGACGCTGTCCATTGGCGCGTCCGGCGTGTCTCTCTGAAGTTGCGCGGCAGCGCGCCCGGATCAGACGGAGAACCGGCAGAGCGTCTCGCCGCCGTCGATGCGAACGAGATCGCCGTGAATGTAGCTCGACTCATCCGATGCGAGAAATACAGCCAGATTCGCGATGTCCTCCACTTCGCCCCAACGCTTGAGCGGGATGGCGTCAGTGAAGGCCTTGTCGAAGTCCTTGTCGTCGAACAGCGCGCGCGTCAATGACGTCTTTGCGTAGGTCGGGCAGATGCCGTTCACCCTGATCTTGTCGCGGCCGTATTCGATGGCGAGGCAGCGCGTCAGGTTCGCGGCCGCGCCTTTCGACACGTTGTACACGGACTGCTTGGGATGTCCCTGCAAGCCCGCCGTCGATACGATGTTGACGATGTTCCCGCCGCGTCCCTGTTGCAGGAACACCTTGATGGCTTCCTGGCAGCCGAACCACGTGCCTTTCACATTGACGTCGAAGCATGCGTCGAGGTCGTCGACGGAAAACTCGTGCGCGAGCTTGCCGGCGCGATAGATGCCCGCGTTGTTGACCATCACGTCGAGGCCGCCATACTGCCGGACGGCTACCTTCACCAGCTGCGCGACCTGCTCCTGCTTCGTGACATCGCAGGCGACGTACGACGCTTTTCCGCCTGCTTCCCTGATGGCATCGACGGTGGTCAGGCGGGCGTTAGCCTCGAAGCCGCCCTGATTGGGCGCTTCGTGAATGTCGCTGACGATCACACTCGCGCCTTCTGCCGCATACGCGAGCGCGATGCCGCGGCCGAAGCCGGAGCTCGCGCCCGTGACGACGGCGATCTTTCCCTTGAGCCTGCTCATGTACTTCTCCTCATAGAAAGTACTGCGTTGCAGACGTAACGGCTCAGGCCGCAAACGACGTGAAAGTCTGGACGGCAATCTTGCCGTCCTTGACGTACAGCGTGTCCGTCGCAAGCGTGACGAAGGGCTTGGCTTCCCAGGCGAGATAGGCGATCTCGCCCGCAGTCGACATGCTGTTGATCTTGAACGCGGACCAGAATTCGGGTGCCGCGCCGTCGAGAAAAGTCCTGAAAAAACCGGCAATTTCAGCGCGGCCGCGAAAGGTCTGGTCCGGCGTGATGACGGTGGACTGCTCGTCGTAATCCTTGAGAATCTCGTCGAGACCGGCGGCGAAGGCGCCGAGGTGATGATCGAGAACCTGCTTGGTTGCCGACGCGCTGTGTTCGGAAGAGGGTGACATGGCGGTTTCCTGTCGAAAGCAGACTGACGGACGCCGGCGGCCTGGCGGTCGCCGGCACGAGACGAAAGCGCGCGCGACAGCTCAGGCTGCGTACGCGCGTTGCGCGTCGTCCCAGGTCACGACCACGATGGGCGTGCCGTCTTCCTTGATGAATTCCAGCGGCCCCAGAAACGTCATGTAGAACTCGCTGTCGACGGGAAAATAGGTCTTGTCATGGCGCGCGTTGGCCGACTCGTAGCCGTACGCGGGCGCGACCACCGTATCGCCGCCATGCTCGGCGCCGCCGCGCACGTCCATGCGTCCTTTCGTCAGCAGATATTCGCCCGGCCCGACGTGAAAATGCGCATTGAAGGAGGAACCGGCGGGGCATTCGAAGATGGCCGTCCATGCGCCCATTTCCGGCGACGCATGCAGCATCTTCCAGCGGATGCCGCCTTGCGACAGCGCGTCGGGAAACGCCTTCCACGGAATTGCGTCGATCTGCACCGCCTCTTCGCGGACTTTCGGCTTGATTTCCATCGTCGTCTCCTGAATACGCTGAACGATGGTGCGTGTTCAGCGGGTTTGTGGGTGAGACAACGATATCCCGGGGCGGGAAAGACAGTTTGCACCTCAGCGCAACGCGTATTGCCTGCCAGTGCACGACGCGCCGCGAACGTCGTTCAGTCCCTGACGGCGATGATGGCTTCGATCTCGACGGTGATGTTGTTCGGCAGCGATCCCACGCCGACGGCCGAACGCGAGTGCCGGCCGGCGTCGCCGAATACCTCGACGAAAAGGTCCGAGCAGCCGTTGATGACGCGCGGATGCTCGGCGAACTCCGCCGTCGCGTTGACCATGCCGAGCAGCTTCACCACGCGGCGCACGCGCTGCAGATCGCCGAGTTCCGCCTGCAGCACCGCAAGCAGGTTCAGCCCGACGAGCCGCGCGTGCCGGTAGGCTTCGTCGGCGGTCACGGTCGCGCCGACTTTGCCCGTCATCAGCTTGCCGCGTTCGTCGAGCGGGCCTTGGCCGGACAGAAACAGCAGATCGCCCTCGCGCGTGCAGTGCATGAAATTGCCGATCGGGGTCGGCACCTTGGGAAGCGTCAGGCCGCGCGCGCGCAGCCGCTCATAACAGTTCATCGGCAACTCGAAAGCGAAGTTCTTGAGTGCGTATACGCAGCGGGGTGTGCACTGTGGGATGCGCGCGCTTCAGGCGGCGCCGTCCTGTTCGCGCTGACGCCAGCCGAGGCGCGCCTCGATGCGCGCCGCGACGCTGCGCACGGCCTGGGCGTAACGCTCGGTGCCCTGCGCCGCCTTGGCTTCCGGCATCACGATCGAAATGGTGAACACGCAGGCGCCCGAACGGTCCATCACGGGCGCGGCGAGGCACGCGACCGACGCATCCGATTCCCCGACCTGGATCGACAGCCGCTCTTCCAGCGCCTGGCGCGCGTTCTGCGCGAGCACGTCGGGGCGCGTTTCGGCGCGGCCCGTCGGCGACGGCTGCGCGTAATGCGTGAAGAAGGCCGCACGCTCGGCATCGGGCAGATGTCCCGCCAGCAGGCGCCCCGACGCGGTCCAGTTCACGGGCACGCGGCTGCCCACGCGCGAGGTCACGCGGAAATGTCCGGGGCCTTCCGCCATCTGCAGGACGACCATCATGCCTTCTTCCAGCCCGCAGATCTGCACCGTCTCCTCGACTTGCGCCGACAGCCGCTGCATTTCTTCGTTCGCCACGGCGAGGTAGTCGAGCGAACTCGCGTACGTGAGCCCATAGCCGTAGAGCCGCGAGCCCAGCCAGATCGTGCCGTCGGGCGCGCGCGACAACAGGTTCTTTTCGACCATGTCGTTGATGATCGAGTAGACCGTCGACAGCGGCGCGTTCACGCGATGCGCGATCTCATACGCCGTGGCGGGTTTGTTGGCTTCCTGCAACGCGTCGAGAATCTGCACCGCGCGATCGAGCGCGCTGGTGCGGGTGCGGGACGCAGGCGCGGCGGGCGGCGTTGCGTCGGCGGTGTCCGGCGCCTGAGCGGCCGCGACGGAACGGGGTGGTCGTGCCATGAAGTCCTCGGAGGTGGGGCGTCAGCGTGTTTTTGTCCAGTTGACGTGAATACATTGTATGTTAGACTGATCCACAATTACAACATATATTCCGTAATTAAGGAATTCCGGTTCCGGAGGCGCTGTTATGGACATCCGCTCTCGATTAGGCTTGCGCCCAGTCATCAATGTCTCGGGCACGATGACGGGGCTGGGCGCGTCCAGCGTCGGCGCTGCCGTGATCGACACCGTCGCGGAAATCCTGCCGCAGTTCGTCGAGATCGACGACCTGCAGCGCAAGGCGTCCGCCGTCATCGCGCAGGCTTGCGGCAGCGAAAGCGGCTATGTGACGGCGTCGTGCTCCGCCGCGATCACGCTCGGCATCGCCGCCGCCATGACGGGCGACGACCTCGGGCTGATCGAGCGTTTGCCCGACACCACGGGCATGCGCGACGAAGTCGTCGTGCAGACGGGCCATCTCGTCAATTACGGCGCGCCCGTCGATCAGGCCGTCCGGCTGTCGGGCGCGCGCGTCGTGCAGGTCGGCGCGGCGACGGAAGCGCACGAATATCAGCTGGCGTCGGCCATCAACGAGCGCACGGCGGCGGCATTGTATGTCGTTTCGCATCACACGGTGCAGTACGGCATGATCCCCCTCGAAGCATTCATCGAAGTCGCGCACGCGAAAGGCGTGCCCGTGATCGTCGATGCCGCGTCCGAGTACGATCTCACGCGCTTCATCGCGGCGGGCGCGGATCTCGCGCTGTACTCGGCGCACAAGTTTCTCGGCGGATTGACGGCGGGCATCGTCGCGGGCAGCAAGGCGCTGGTGCGGGCCGCCTATTTCCAGAACGGCGGCATCGGGCGCGGCATGAAGGTGGGCAAGGAAGGCATCGCCGGCGTCATCGCGGCCCTCGAGCAGTGGCGCACGCGCGATCACGAAGCCGTGCGCGCGAAAGAGCGCGGTTACCTGACACTGTGGCGCGAGACCTTGAACCGGCAGGCGGGCGTGTGGGCGGAGATCGAAGCCGATCCCACGCACAATCCGCTCGACCGCCTGAAAGTGCACGTCGACCCGAAGCTCGCGCGCACGAGCGCATGGGATCTCGCCGACGCGCTGGCCAATCCGCCGCGCGACGAGGCGCCCGTCATCGTGCGCGATCACGAAGCCGAGCTGCATTTTTTCTACCTCGATCCGTGCAATCTGCATGCGGGCGAAGCGCCGGTGGTGCTGGCGCGGATAGTATCGGAACTGGAACGGGCGCAAGCCGCGCCCGAACCCGTAGTCACGCCGTTTCATCGACGTGGCGCGCGCCGGCTGGCCGCGCGCCGCACCTGGCCGGATTGAAAACAACGCGACGATACCGGCTCGACTGATTCACCCCTCGTTTCGACGGGCGCACTGATCATGCGCTCTTGATGCGCCGGCTCGCCGGTGCTGCCTTGTCACGTCTGTTTAGTACACCTGAAGTCGTGCGATCAGCCAACTGTTGGCGGCTTCATTTTTCAACCTGAGGAAACCACGATGTATAAGAATATTGCCCGCTCAGCCATCGCCGTGGCTGTCGCCGGACTCGGCATGCAGGCCGCCCACGCGCAAAGCAGCGTCACGCTGTACGGCATCGTCGATGCCGGCTTCACGTACACGAACAACCAGAAGGGCAATAGCAACTTCCAGGCGACGCAGGGCAACGTGCAAGGCTCGCGCTGGGGCCTGCTCGGTGCGGAGGACATCGGCGGCGGCAACAAGGTGCTGTTCCGCCTCGAAAACGGCTTCAACCTCGAGACGGGCGCGGCAGGCCAGGGCGGCCGCATCTTCGGCCGCAGCGCGTGGGTCGCGCTGCAGAACAGCAAGGCGGGCACGATCACGCTGGGCCGTCAGTACAACAGCGTGCAGGACTATCTGTCGAACCTTCAGGCCAACGGCGTCGGGGCCATGACGCAGTACGCGAACGCAATCTACGACAACGACGACCTCAACAACACCTACCGCACGAGCAACGCCGTCAAGTACACGACGCCGACCATCGCCGGCTTCACGGCCAACGCGATGTACGCGTTCTCGAACACGGCTGGCGACTTCGCGAACAACCGCGCATGGAGCATCGGCGCCGATTACGTGAACGGTGCGCTGCGACTCGACGCCGCTTACTCGCTCGCCAACCTGCCCGCGACGAACACGACGGGCGCGGTGCCTTCGGACAACTACTACAGCCTGAGCACGTCGATTATCAGCAACGTCAAGCGCAACCAGGTGTGGGGCGCGGGCGGCGCGTACACGCTCGGACCGGCGACGCTCGCACTGCTGTACACGAATTCGCACTTCGACATCATCGCGGGCGGCAGCCTGCACTTCCAGAACTACGAAGCGATGGTGAAGTATCAGGTCACGCCCGCGACGCTCGTGACGCTCGGCTACATCTACACGCTGCAGAACAGCACGGAAGCCAAGGCCACGAATGCGCATTATCACCAGCTTGCGTTGGGCGGCGAGTACTTCCTGTCGAAGACGACCGATCTCTACCTGAACGGCGTCTATCAGCGCGCGTCGGGTGCGAACGCGTGGGTCGAAGGCATTTCGAATCCGTCGAGCAATCAAGGCCAGTTCGTGACGGTGGCGGGCATCCGCCACAAGTTCTAGGCACTCGCGCCGCATTCGTTGGCGCGGAACTGAAAACGCAGCGCGCCGACGCCGCGCGCTGCGCCGCTGCCGATCTCTCATATCAGGAGCAATCATGGCGACCGTCACTGGCAGTCTGCTACTCGTTTATGCATTGATCGCGATCGTCGCACTCGTCGTGCTGATCGCGCGCTTCAAGCTGAATCCTTTCATCACGCTGATGGTCGTGTCGGTCGCGCTCGCGCTGGCCGTCGGCATGCCGATGACGTCGATTCTCAAATCGTTCGAAACGGGCGTCGGCGGCACGCTGGGGCATATCGCAATCGTCGTCGGTCTGGGCACGATGCTTGGCAAGATGATGGCCGAGTCGGGCGGCGCGGAGCGCATCGCGCGCACGCTGATCGCGCTGTTCGGGCCGAAGAACGTGCACTGGGCGATGATGTGCATCGCGTTTCTCGTCGGCTTGCCCGTGTTTTTCGAAGTCGGCTTCGTGCTGCTGATTCCCATTGCGTTCAACGTCGCGCAGCGCACGGGCACGTCGATGATCCGCGTGGGCATTCCGATGGTCGCGGGCCTGTCCGTCGTGCACGGCCTGATTCCGCCGCACCCGGCGGCGTTGCTGGCCGTCACCGCGTACGGTGCGGATATCGGACATACGATTTTCTACGCGCTGATCGTCGGCATTCCGACGGCGGCGATTGCCGGTCCGCTGTTCTCGAAGCTGATCGCGCGCTACGTCGTGCTGGACGGCGTGAACCCGATGGCGAAGCAGTTCATCGAACAGGACGCAAAACGCGCCGACCAGGCGCTGCCGGGCTTCGGCATCACGCTGTTGACGGTGCTGTTGCCCGTTCTGCTGATGCTGGTGGGCAGCTGGGCGGATCTGATCGTGCCCGCGAAGACCACGGCCAACGACGTGCTGCGTCTGATCGGCCATCCCGACATGGCGCTACTGCTCGCCGTGCTGCTCAGCTTCTATACGTTCGGCACGACGCGCGGCTTCGGGCGCGAGCAGATTCTCAAGTTCACCAACGAGTGCCTTGCGCCGACGGCGAGCATCACGCTGGTGGTGGGCGCGGGTGCCGGCTTCGGGCGCATTCTGATCGACAGCGGCGCGTCGAGGCGATCGTCAGCGCGACGGGCGCGCATGTGCCGCTCCTGATTCTCGCGTGGCTGGTGGCGGCGCTGATCCGCGTCGCGACGGGTTCGGCGACGGTCGCAATGGCGACGGCGGCAGGCATCATCGCGCCGATCGCGACAGCGGCCGCAGCGACGGCGACGGGCGTGCGCCCCGAGCTGCTGGTGCTCGCGACGGGCGCGGGCTCGCTGATCCTGTCGCACGTCAACGACGGCGGCTTCTGGCTCGTGAAGGAGTACTTCGGCATGAGCGTGCCGCAGACGTTCAAGACCTGGACGGTGTGCGAGACGATCATCTCGATTACGGCCCTGCTGTTGACGCTGGGCGTGTCGGCTGTGGTGTGACGCTGCGAAAATGGCCGGCAAGCACGCGCTTGCCGGCCATTTTTTGCAGCCGCCGAAGGCCGACGCTTATTCGCCTACGGCTTCGGCGAGTTCGCCGAGCAACGGATAGTCGTTGTAGCCCGTTTCATCATCCGTATAAATCGTTTCGGCCTTGAGCGCGTTGAGCGGGGCATCGAGGCGAAAACGCTCGACCAGATCCGGATTGGCCATGAAATGACGCCCGAATGCAGCGGCGTCGCCTTCTCCCCGTGCGATCGCCTGCTGTGCGCTTTCCTTCGTCAGCCCTTCGTTGAGGATGTACGCGCCTTTGAAGATTTGCCGCACGTCGCGCCCGATCCGCCGATCGCCGCGATCGAGCGACTCGCGCGCAAAAATGAACGCGATGTTGCGCGTGTTCAGCTGCTCGGCGACATAGCGGAACAGCGCGCGCGGGTTCGAATCCGTCATCGAGTACGAACTCGACATCAGGTTCAGATGCACGCCGATGCGATCGGCGGGCCAGACCGTCAGCAGCGCGTCGACGGCTTCGAGCAGGAAGCGCGCGCGATTTTCGATCGAGCCGCCGTAGCGATCGGTCCGCTTGTTCGAGCCGTCGTGAAGGAACTGATCGAACAGATAGCCGTTCGCGGCATGTAGCTCGACGCCGTCGAAGCCGGCGCGTTTCGCGCTTTGCGCGCCACGCCGGAAATCCTCGACGATGCCGGGCACTTCGTCCGTTTCCAGCGCGCGGGGCACGGTGTAGCCGCGCATGGGACGGATGCGCGTCACGTGCCCTTCCGGCGCGATGGCGCTAGGCGCGACGGGCAACTGGCCGTCGTGATAGACGGGATCGGACACACGGCCGACATGCCACAACTGCGACACGATCAGGCCGCCCGCTTCATGAACCGCCGCCGTGACCTGCTTCCAGCCTTCGACCTGCTTCTCGCTCCAGATGCCCGGCGTGTTCGGATAGCCGACGCCCTGCGGCGTCACGGAAGTGGCTTCCGTGATGATGAGCCCCGCGCTCGCGCGCAGTGCGTAGTGGTGCGCGTTGAGCGGGCCGGGTGCGCGCTCGTCGAACGCGCGCATGCGCGTGAGCGGCGCCATGACGATGCGGTTGCGCAGTTTCAGCGCGCCAATCTGGACGGGTTCGAACAGGGTATCCATTGCGTAGGTTCTCGTTTCGGTGATGAATCCGGCGATCGAACGGATCAAACAAGACTGCCGGATTCGTTGGTTGCGCGGCGCCTTGCGGCTGTCATCGGTCACATTCGCGATTTGATGTAACTAAAGTGGTTACATCGTAGTTGATCGAGAGGAAAGAAACAAGCTTCAGTTTTCGCAAAGGAGAAATGCCGTGGCGCGGGGGTGATACGGTTTGCGCGCTCAGGCTTGTAGGATGGGGATTTCGTGCAATTTTCCGGTCACCGTGACAGCGCTGGACGCGATTTGACAGTTTTAGATGTAACTAATATAGTTATATCTAAAATGACCGATATGGTGATGTTTTATGAGTGCGAATAGCCGTCTCACAGTGGCGACCCACATCCTGGCCTGGATGGCGCTCGTCGCGCGCGATCACCCTGAACAGCCCGTGACGTCCGACCGCATCGCCGCGAGCGTCAAGACAAACCCGGTCGTGATTCGCCGCACGCTCGGTTCGCTGTCGAAAGCGGGCCTCGTGCAAAGCTTTCGTGGCATCAACGCGGGATGGCTGCTTGCCCGGCCCGCCAACCTGATATCCCTGCTCGACGTGTTCGACGCGCTCGAAGAAGGGCCGCAGTTCGCGCTGCACGCCACCATGCCCAGTCAGAAGTGCCCGGTCGGGCGCAGCATCGGCCCGGCGCTGAGCCACGTCTACGATTCCATCCACGAGAGTGTGCGAACGACGCTCGCCGCGAAGACGGTCGATATGCTGCTCGACGAGATGCTTGCCGCCGAGCGCGCGGGCGCCGAGCACTGATTTCTGATGCCAGCGCGCGGAGGTTGCTCCGAGGCCGTCCGGCGGCGCGTAATGGATGTTTGATCAAAGCGCTTGATCGAAGCGCACGGGCAAAGCGCACGGGCAAAGCGCACGGGCAAAGCATTACCGACGCATGAGCATAGGCGTGCCGCCCCGACGCGCGCCGAAGTCCGGCCCCTCACCAGCGCAACAGCTTCGGCCCGAGCCACGCGCCGATGCCTGCCGGCATCAGCATCCCGATTGCGTACCACACGCTCCAGAATGCAGGGCTCATCTCGGGGCAATGCAGGCAGTACACGATGGTCGCAAGGGAACTGGCGAGCAGCCCGGCGACAGCGCCCGCAAGCCGCAATTGCGTGGGCGCCAGCGATTTGACGGCCCAGAACACGGCGGGAAACGTCGGTATGGAAAGCAACAGGATGTTGAAAGGGCACGTGCGCCAGGTTCTGCCCAGCACGAGCGCCCAACGTTCCTCCGACGGTGCGTGGTCGAGCGTGAGCATGCTCGCAATCCATACGGCGACGAACGGCAATACGATCAACGCCCAGCTATAGCCCGTCCGCGCACCCGGCCGGCCAAGCCGCGTCACGGCGAGCAGCGCGCCCACCGCGATGGCGAGCGGGTAGGCGATCTTTGCCCAGAAGACCGTCGTGCCCGCGACGCTCGCCAGATCGTGCCGCACGCCGAATACCACGCTCATCAGCAGCAGCGAGCCCAGCGCGCCGAGCAGCAGCGCCTTGACGAAGCGGCGCGCGACGGCGCCCCGGTCGACACGCGTCACCTGGTTCGACAGCATGCTGATCAGATCGTCGGTTCTCATCGCCGGCCTCCTATCAGCGCCGCGAGCGCCTTGAGACCGCGATGCACCCCCACCTTGACGGCCGATTCCGAAAGACCCGTCAGGCGCGCCGTCTCCGTGACGGACAGTCCTTCCAGTTTCATATGCACGATCGGCAACCGTTGTTTGTCGGGCAGATGTTCGAGCAGCTTGCCGATGTCATGGCGAGCCTGCGCGGATTCGTCGTCTGCGTCGGCGAGCAGGTCGGCGTGGTCGTCGAGAGGATCGTTCAGGGAGTCGCGGCGCGCGCGCGAGCGGAAGAAGTCCATCAGCTTGTAGCGGGCGATGGCGTGCAGCCAGGCCGTCAGCGGTTCGTCAGGTCGATACGTGTGACGCGCGTTATGCACCGCGAGCAGAATCTCCTGGACGAGGTCTTCGACGTCGTCGCGATAGTGCGGAATGCGTCTGCGCAGATAGCCGCGAAGATGGCGCGTCAGCGCTTGCAGGAAGCTGCGATAGGCATCGGCGTCGCCGTCGAGACCGGCGGCGAGCAAAGCTTTCAGCCGGTTTTCTGCTTCTTGCAACCTGATTCCCCGATTGTCGACAGGACGAGACGACGGCAATGATACGTGCAAGTGGCTCGCGGCTGCCCCCGCACGCGAACCAGCCGGCTCCGCACCGATAGTTTCAGAACAGCAGAAGCCGTGATGCGCAACTATAGCGCGGTCGTCGTTCATCGTCTTCGTCTGCCTCCTTGTCTGCCTAGTTCGTTTTCTGTTACGCGCCGGTTACAGCACGCCCTAAATTTCTTCATGGATGGAAAGCGCCATCTGCTTTCGGCGAAAAAAGCGCGGCGGCTGTAACCGATCGCACGTCCGCGACGAATTGACCTGTATCCAACCGTCACGGTGATCGACATGGAAACGATGAACGCCGTATCCGACGCACAGCGCGAACCGCTGATCCATCCGCGCTGGCTGCGCATCACGCATTGGCTCAATGCGCTCGCTGCGCTGATCATGATGTTTTCAGGCTGGCGCATCTACGATGCGTCACCCGTGTTCCCCGCCATCGTCATTCCGACTTCGATCACGCTCGGCGGCTGGCTGGGCGGCGCGTTGCAATGGCACTTCGCGGCGATGTGGCTGCTCGTGTGCAACGGCATCGTTTATCTCGTGCTCAATCTGCTGAGCGGCCGATTCGCGTCGAAGTTCTTGCCGCTGTCGCCGCGCGCCGTGCTGCGCGATTTCATCGCCGCATTGAGCGGCAAGCTCTCTCACGCGGACTTGCGCCAGTACAACGCGGTGCAAAAGCTCGCCTACCTCGCTGTCGTGATCGATCTCGTCGTGCTCGTGCTGTCGGGACTGGCCATCTGGAAGTCCGTTCAGTTCCCGCTGTTGCGCGAACTGATGGGCGGCTACGACAACGCGCGCGTCGTTCACTTCTGCGCGATGGCCGTGATGGCGGTGTTCGTCGTCGTGCATGTCGCGATGGTCGCGCTCGTGCCGCGTTCGCTGCTGACGATGCTGCGCGGCCGCTGATTTCCCTTCGAGGACACGTCATGACGATCCATGGAAAGAAACCCGTCGAACTCGACCGCGCAGCGATTCTCGCCGACGCGCGCCGCGAACTCGATATGCCGTCGCGGCGCCTGTTCGGCAAGCGCCTGATGACCTTGGGCGGGTTGTCGCTGCTGACCGGCTGCTCGATTACCGACAACGACTCGGTCAACCGGTTTCTGACGGCCGTTTCGCGGCTGAACGACAAGGCGCAGGCGCTGCTGTTCGATCCGAACCAGCTCGCACCCACTTACACGGAGGCGCAAATCACGCGGCCGTTTCCGTTCAACGCGTTTTACAGCATCGACGATGTCCCCGACGTGAACGGCAGCGACTATCGCCTGAAAGTGAGCGGACTCGTGACGGGACAGCGCGTCTGGACGTTGCCCGAGCTTTACGCGCTGCCGCACGCAGAGCAGATCACGCGGCATATCTGCGTCGAAGGCTGGAGTGCCGTCGGCCGGTGGGGCGGCACGCCGTTTCGCGAATTCCTGCGCCGCGTCGGTGCCGATACGACTGCGAAATACGTCGGCTTCCGTTGCGCGGACGACTACTACGAGAGCATCGACATGCCGACGGCGCTGCATCCGCAGACGTTGCTCGCGTTCGACTACGACGGCAGCCGTCTGCCCGCGAAATACGGCTATCCGATGAAGCTGCGCATGCCGACCAAGCTCGGCTACAAGAATCCGAAGCACATCGTCGAGATTTTCGTGACGAATTCGTATCCCGGCGGCTATTGGGTCGACCAGGGCTACAACTGGTTCGGCGGCTCCTGAGCGCCGTCCCGCTTTTCCGGTTCCGGCTTGCCCGGATGCCACTTTCAACCTGAAGGAGATGAGCAATGAAACAACTGATGACGGCAGTGATCGCGGCAGCGCTGATGAGCATGGGTGCATCGGCTGCATTCGCACAGGCAAGCGGCGCCATGTCGAACGACGCGATGTCGCACGACGCGATGAGCAAGAACGGCATGTCGCACGACACGATGGGCAAAAGCGGCACGTCGCACGATTCGATGAAAAAGACCAGCAAAATGAAGAAGCACGACGCCATGGGCATGGACCATCCGGCATCCGGCGCGATGTCGCAGTAATCGGAATCGCAGCGCAAACCGGGCGTGCCTGCACGCCCGGCTCTTTCAATTGAGACCGCGTCGTCGCGCAACGCGATGAGCGGCGCGAATGTCACCGCGAATGTCACCGCGAATGTCACCGCGAATGTCACCGCGAATGTCACCGCGAATGTCACCGCGAATGTCACCGCGAATGTCACCGCGCCGATCTGCACGGCTCCGAAATCCACAAGTCTCTGTCGTTTCTGTTCATCGTTCCTGGCGAGCGATAGAACGGCAAGCGTGCGCAAGCGCCTTCGCTCGCGACATGTATGATCCGCGAACATCACCGTCGGTCTTGCAGCCATCTCGCGAGACGGATCGATTGTCAATTTCCCGGGGCATTCATGAGTTCGAGCAAGCAAGCCAAAAGCAAATTGCCAGGCAAACAGGATCTGGAAGCCATGTCGGTGTTCCGATACGAGTTGCGCAAGTTCCTGCGCGTATCGGAGGAAATCGCCAACGCGGCGGGCATCACGACGCTTCAGTATCAATTGCTGTTGCACGTGCGCGGATTCACGGGACGCCCCTGGGCGACCGTCGGCGAATTGGCGGAACGCCTGCAGGCCGCGCCGAACGGCACGGCGGCGCTCGTGTCGCGCTGCGAGTCCGCGGGTCTCGTGACGCGCAAGCCCGACGCCGACGACCGCCGCCAGGTGCAGGTGCATCTGACGCCGACGGGCGAGCGCTTGCTGCTGAAACTGGCCGCCGAGCACAAGGCGCACTACGGATCGTTCGGCTGGGTGTTCGGCGACGGCGCGCAATGAGCCCTGCAGTGGGCCTCGCAGAGAGCTTTCGCGCCATACGCTGGCGCCGCGCCGGGGTAAGCGGATTTATGTCACAATGTGCCTTATCTCTGCTTTGACCCGACGAACGCGCCATGCGCATTTCTGAATTGATCGAACGGCGCACGCTTTTACGCGCGAGGCGCATCTGGCTGCACTACGGCGTGTTCTGGCTCGGCGCGATCGCGACGGGGCTCGTCGCCGTCCTCTACGCGCGTCTGATCGATTTCGGCTACGACACGTTTTTGCGCTACACAAAATCGTTCTGGTGGCTGCCGTTGCTGCTCACACCCGCCGTCGGCGCGGCGGGTGTGTGGATCACGCGACGCTTTTTTGCGGGCGCTGAAGGCAGCGGCATTCCGCAGGTCATCGCGACCTTGCATGAAGGCCGCGCGCTCGGCCCGCGTCTGCTCAACATCCGCATTCTGGTTGGCAAGATCGCCGTCTCGTTTCTATCGATACTCGGCGGCTTCACAATCGGCCGGGAAGGACCGACGATTCACGTCGGCGCTTCGCTGATGTTCAGCCTGAGGCGCTTCTATCCCGCGCGCCTGCGCAACATTCGCGGCGCGGGACTCGAACACAAGCTCGCGCTGGCGGGCGCTGCGGCGGGTCTATCGGCGGCATTCAATGCGCCGCTCGCGGGTGTCGTCTTCGCCATCGAAGAACTCACGCGCAGTTTCGAAGCGAGAACCAGCGGCGTGCTGATTACGGCCATCATTTTTGCGGGCGTTGTCTCGCTCGGCTTGCAGGGCAACTACACGTATTTCGGCACGATTGATATCGACGGGCATTTTCCCGATCTGCTCGTGGTGGCTGTAGTGATGCTCGGCACGGTGACGGGCGTCGCGGGCGGCGTGTTCTGCTGGCTGCTGCTGAACACGGAGCGCTGGATGCCCGCGTGGCTCGTCGCATGGCGCAAAGCGCATCCTGTCGGGTTCGGCGCCGTGTGCGGACTCGCGATTGCCGCGCTTGGCGTTGCAGCGGGGGGGGCACACCTTCGGCAGCGGCTATGCGGAAGCGCGCGGCATGCTCGACGGCAACAGTCAGCTCGGCGTCGCTTATCCGCTGCTCAAGATGGCGTCGATGATCGGCTCGTATTTGCCGGGCGCGCCGGGTGGTCTCTTCGCGCCATCGCTTGCAATCGGTGCGGGCATCGGCAATGCATTGCATCTCGTGTTCGGACACATGCAATTGCCGATGCTGATCGCGCTCGGCATGGTGGGCTACCTCGCCGCGGTGACGCAAAGCCCCATCACCGCGTTCGTCATCGTCATCGAGATGATCAACGGGCACGCGCTCGTGCTCTCGCTGATGGGGACGGCGCTGATTGCGAGCCAGGTGTCGAAGCTGTTCGCTCCGCCGTTATACGAAGCGCTGGCGCGGCGATACGCCGCCAGCTGAGGGACGCGGGCTTGGGCGGAACAGGATCGTGAAGAGAAGCTGGGGCGGATCGTCGGCAGCCGCACGCATCAGATCGACATGGTCCGCGCAATCGACGCAATGGGCGTGATGCCTGATCGACAGCGGGTTCGTGCTCGATGAGATCGCCGACGCGTTCGCTCCCAAGTCTGGCGAGCATCTTGGCAAGGTTTGCCTGCTGATCTCAGCCGCGCGCGAAGGTCGCGCCGCTCACCGTGAACGGCGCCCCCGGCGCGATTCGGACTCGCCCACGCCAGCGATCACCACTTCAAACGCGCGCCTTTTGCCCCTCAATCCGCAAGCGCCTTCACATAGCGCCCAGGCGCCGGCTCGATAGGCGGGTATTTCGCGTTTCCGGGCGTCGTGCGGGCCTTGACGGAATCGCCCGCATGCTGCTTCACCCATGTGATCCAGTGGTTCCACCAGCTGCCAGACTGCTTCTCGGACGATTTAAACCACGCCTCGGCGCTACCGCCCGCTCCACGATTCGTCCGATAGCCGCGCTTGTTTTTCGAAGCCGGGTTCACCACGCCGGCAATATGGCCGCTTTCGCCCAGTACGAATTCGCGCTCACCGCCCAGCAGTTGCATCGAGCGCCAGGCCGATTGCCATGGAACGATGTGGTCTTCCTGCGTCGCGAGCAGATAGCTCGGCATGTCGACGCGTCCCAGATCGACGGGCGTTCCGCACATGGTGAGCTTGCCCGGCACGCGCAGATTGTTCTCCAGATACATGTTGCGCAAATACCAGCTATACATCGGGCCGGGCAGGTTCGTCGTGTCCGCGTTCCAGTACAGCAGATCGAAAGCGGCCGGCTTGTTGCCTTTCAGGTAATTGTTCACGACGTACGGCCAGATCAGTTCATTGGCGCGCAGTGCCTGGAATACGAAGCCGAGTTCTTTCCCCGGATACAGGCCGCCGCGCCCGATCGTCCGTTCGCGCATCGACACGCCGAGTTCGTCGATGAACACGCCGAGGTCACCCGGGTCGCTGAAGTCGAGCAGTGCCGTCAGCAAGGTCACGCTGGCGACCGACTCGTCGCCGTTTGCACGCATCACGGCCAGCGCCGACGACAGCATCGTCCCGCCGACACACCAGCCCAACGTATTGACCTTGTCGGCACGCGTGATGGCGCGCGCGACTTCGATCGCCTTCATGACGCCCTCATCGAGATACGCGTCCCAGCGCGTGTCCGCCATGTCGGCGTCGGGATTGCGCCATGACACGATGAACACCGTGAGCCCCTGTTCGACGGCAAAGCGCACGAAGGAGTTGTCGGGCTGAAGATCGAGTATGTAGAACTTGTTGATGCAGGGCGGAACGATCAGCAGCGGGCGCCGCGCGACGCTCGCCGTGAGCGGCGCATACTGGATCAACTGGAACAGGTCGTTTTCGAACACCACGGAACCTTGCGATGCCGCGACGCTGCGGCCCACTTCGAATGCGCCTCGGTCGGTGATCGAAACGGCGCCTTGTTTCACGTCTTCGAGCAGATGCGTCAGGCCCGCGAACAAACTGCTGCCGCTCGATTCGAGCGCCTGCTGGATCACTTCCGGGTTGGTCGCGGCGAAATTCGCGGGGCTTGCGAGGTCGATGAACTGCCGCGTGAAGAAACGCAGCTTGTGCTTCTCTTTTTCGTCGAGCGTGCTTGCCTCGACGATGTCTGCAAGCATGCGCGAATTGATCAGATAGCTCTGCTTCAGCAGGCTATACCACGCATTGCTCGACCAATCTTTCGCGTGAAAGCGCCGGTCGCCGCGCGCGGGCTCGACGACAGGTTCGGGCGCCGGAAGTGTTCCCGCGATGCCGCCGATCGCGCCGCTCCAAAGCGTGGTTTGCTGCTGCCAGCAGGTGACGCCCGCGCGCATGGCGGCGTCCAGCGGAGCGGGCGTCGCGGGGCATACCTCCTTGCCGTCGGCGTCGACCACGGTCATCGCGGACCCGCCTGCGACGGGCAACGACCGCCAGAAATTGAAGCCCGCGGTGAGCCATCCCGTGGCGAACTCGTTTGGCATGCTAAAGAGCATCTTCATCTCGACCTCGCCTTCAGCCGTTATCGACTGCGGATGCAGCGCGTTGCGAGGTCCGGCTGCTTCGTGCCGTCGGCATCACGATCGCGTCGCCTTCGATCACGACCTGGCCGCCCACCGTGCACACGGTTGACAGCACGACACGACGCTTTTCGTGGATCAGTTCCTTGATCGTCACTTCCGCCTGCACGGTATCGCCCGGACGCACGGGCGCCTTGAAGCGCAGGTTCTGGCCGAGATAGACCGTGCCCGGGCCAGGCAGGCGGCCCGCGATCGTGGCGGAGATGATGCTCGCGGTCAGCATGCCGTGCGCAATGCGTCCCTTGAACGGCGTGGTTTGCGCAAACTCCTCGTTGATGTGAACCGCGTTGATGTCGCCCGAAGCGCCGGCGAACAGCAGGATGTCCGCTTCCGTGATGGTCTTGGCAAAGCGTGCGCTCATGCCGGGTTGCAAATCTTCGAAGTCGTATCCATTCAGTTCGTTCATGCTTTGTCCAGTGCGAAAAATGCAGGCGCGTGGCCTCGGTCGATCGGTCAGTCACGACATCGTAGAGTCGAGCGCTGCTGATTCGCGTGTCCGATCCTGCCTTTGCAGTGTCAAACCATGCCACCGGCGATCGTCGCAAGTCGCGACGATCGCCGGGCCGCTCATGTCGCCTGGCTGTTGCGCCAGTTGCGCGGCGTCATATGGAATTGCGCAGTGAACCACTTGGTGAACGAACTCTGCTGCGAGTAGCCGAGCAATACCGAGACGCGTCCGATCGGATAGCGCGGGTTGCTCATGTAGCGCACGGCAAGCTCGCGCCGCACTTCCTCGACGAGCTTCGAAAAGCTGGTATCCGCCAGTTCGAGCTGGCGCTGCATGGTCCGCACGCTCAGATGCAAATGGCGCGCAACGAGATCGACGGTGGCCTGTTCGAGTGGCAGCAGCAGATAAATCGCCTTGCGCACTTCCAGCGAGGTCGAATCCGTCGTCGCGGCATTCAGCGAATCCGCGAGGCTTTCGGCATAGCGCACCAGTTCGGGGTCGGCGGCGGGATTCGGATAGTCGAGATCGGCGGCCGCGCACACGAACCCGTTGAAGTCGCTGCCGAACTGCAGCGGGCAGCCGAAGAACCGTCGATGGAACGTCATGTCGGCGGGCGCGCCGTGAACGAAGTGGACCGCGCGCGGCTTCCAGTGGTCGCCGAGCAGCGCGCTGGAGTGGCGCGCGAGGACGGCGACGGCAAGCTCGATGGCCTGCCGCGTCGGCGTGCCCGGCTCGACGACGAGTTCCTCGCGGATGGTGACCGTCTCACCCGTGTCCTCGACGTAGACGGCGAGTGCTTCGTTAAGCAGATGCCGATATTCGGCGGCTGCCATCAAGACTTCGCGCAGCGTGCGTTTGTGCGCGAGCAGAACATTCACCACGCCTGTGCCGAACTTGTGCCGCGTTTCCGCCATCCGCAGCGCTAGCGTGGGGCAGGATGCCTTGTCGGCCGTGAACTCCAGCAAGCGGCAACAGGCGGCGGCGGGCACGCGATCGTCCGGGTTCGCGAGCGCTGCCGCATCGATCCCGAACTGCTGGGCGAGCTCGGACGCATTCAGTCCGAGCGCGCGTGTCACGTCGAAGTAGCCGCTCATCGCGACAGAGCGCAACATGGTCGTCATTCCCGCTCTCCGTATGACGTTTTTCGCGGCGCCCGTGCTTCGCTTCCGGCGTACTTGGTGTTTTCACCGAGTGGCATCAAAGGCGAAATGATTGGCGCCCAATGACAAAAGTGTAGCGCGCAATTCCCGTACTGTTGCGGTTATGGGTTCGGTGCGCGCGAGGTTCGCAGCATCGGCCAGCCTTCCCCACACATTGGAGACAGAGATGCAGTTCCTCGACGATTCGTTGCACCCCGAGAATCAGGACAAGGTTGTCATTACGACAGCCCCGTATGGCCCCGAATGGATGCCGTCGGACTTTCCCGAAGATATCCCTGTGACGATGGATGCGCAGATCCAGAAGGCCGTCGATTGCTACAACGCCGGCGCCACCGTGCTGCACCTGCACGTGCGCGAACTGGACGGCAAGGGTTCGAAGCGCCTGTCGAAGTTCAACGAGCTGATCGCAGGCGTGCGCGCTGCGGTGCCCGACATGATCATCCAGGTGGGCGGCTCGATCTCGTTCGCGCCGGAAGACGAAGGTCAGGCAGCAAAGTGGCTGTCCGACGATACGCGTCACATGCTCGCCGATCTCGACCCGAAGCCGGACCAGGTGACCGTCGCGATCAACACCACGCAGATGAACATCATGGAGCTGCTTTATCCGGAGTATCTGGAAGGCACGTCGCTGTCGAATCCGGCGTTCATGGCGGCCTACAGCGAGATGACCGTGCCCGCGGGCCCGGCGTGGGTCGAGGAGCATCTGCGCCGCCTGCAGGCCGCGGGCATCCAGCCGCACTTCCAGCTCACGGGCATCCATGCGCTCGAAACGCTCGAGCGCCTCGTGCGCAAGGGCGTCTACAAGGGACCGCTGAACCTCACGTGGATCGGCATCGGCGGCGGCTTCGACGGCCCGAATCCGTTCAACTTCTTCAACTTCGTGCATCGCGCGCCGGACGGCTGCGTGCTCACGGCCGAATCGCTGCTGAAGAACGTGCTGCCGTTCAACATGATGGCGATGTCGATGGGCCTGCATCCGCGCTGCGGCATCGAAGACACGATCATCGACCAGCATGGCAACCGCTTTACGTCGGTGCAGCAGATCGAGCAGTGCGTGCGCGTTGCACGCGAACTCGGACGCGAGATCGCGACGGGCAAGGAAGCCCGCGAGATCTACCGCATCGGCGTTCAATACGACTCGATCGACGAGACGCTCGCCGCCAACGGCATGGCGCCGAACCGCGAGACAGGTGTGAGGAATCTGCCGCTGCGCGCGGCGTGATGACAGGGCAGTACCCATAAGCGGCTGTGCCGTCTGCGGGCAGACACAGCCGCATCGAACGAGACATGCAGGAGACAAATCATGCTGATGCAGCATGCCGAGCCCACAACGGGCGATATTTCCGCCACACGAACGGACGTGCGCGCCTATGCGTGGATCGTCTTTGCGCTGACCGTCGGATTGCTGCTTTCCGACTACATGTCGCGGCAGGTGTTGAATGCCGTATTTCCGCTGCTCAAGAGCGCATGGCATCTGTCCGACACGCAGCTGGGCTCGCTCAGCAGCGTGGTCGCGCTGATGGTGGGCGTGCTCACGTTTCCGCTGTCGGTGCTGGCGGATCGCTGGGGCCGCGTGAAGAGCATCGTGCTGATGGCGACGATGTGGAGTCTCGCGACGCTCGGCTGCGCGATCTCGACCAACTACGGCGAGATGCTGCTGGCGCGCGCCTTTGTCGGCATCGGCGAGGCGGCATACGGCAGCGTTGGAATCGCCGTCGTCCTGAGCATTTTTCCGGCGCGGTTGCGTGCCACGCTCACGGGCGCCTTCATGGCGGGCGGCGCGTTCGGCTCGGTGCTGGGCATGGCTGTGGGCGGCGCGGTGGCGGCTCACATGGGCTGGCGCTGGGCATTCGGCGCGATGGCGGTGATGGGGATCGCGCTGGTGATCGTCTACCGGTTCGTCGTCACTGAAAAGCGTCTGGCGCCGCTGCAGCCCGCAAGCGTGAGCCGGCACGAAGAAGGACTTGGCGTGCGCATGAGCTTTCGCGCGCTGATGAAGGGATTGTTCTCGACGAAGTCCGTGGTGTGCGCGTACGTGGGCAGCGGCATTCATCTGCTCGTGCCCGCCGCGCTCTGGGCATGGATGCCGAGCTTCCTGAACCGCTACTACGCGATGCCCGCCGGCAAGGCGGCCACAACGGCGGCGTTGTTCGTGCTGGTGACGGGCTTCGGCATGGTGGTGTGCGGCAACCTGGCAGACCGGCTCAGCAAGCATGGGCGGGAGAGAAAGTGGACAGCCGCGATCGCCTTCTGCCTGACGTGTTTCGCGTTGCTCGCGATCGGCTTTTGTCTGCCCGCCGGCCCGCTGCAACTCATGCTGATCGGCGCGGGCATGTTCTTCAGCGCCGGCGCGACGGGTCCGTCGGGCGCAATGGTGGCGAACCTCACGCCGCCGTCGATTCACGCCTCGGCGTTCGCGACGTTGACGCTGGCAAACAACCTGCTGGGTCTCGCGCCTGCCGCTGTGCTCACGGGTGTGATCGCCGATCGCATCGGCTTGCTTGGCGCGCTGCAGTTCGTTCCCGTTGCGCCCCTTGTCGCGGCCGTCGCGTTCTATATCGGCAAGCGCAGCTATGCGGGCGACCTGGATCGTCTGAACGCGCTGCGCGGCGAGGCGCGCAACTGACAACGAATGTGCAGTACGAGTAAAGGATAGGAGATTCAATCATGGCAAAAGCAGTGCGTTTTCATGAAACGGGCGGCCCCGAAGTCCTTCGCTACGAGGACGTCGAAGTCGGCGAGCCCGGGCCCGGACAGGTCCGTCTGCGCCACGAGGCGGTGGGCCTGAACTTCGCCGACACCTATTTCCGCAGCGGCCTGTACCCGGTGCCGCTGCCCGCCGGAATGGGCGTCGAAGCGGCGGGCGTGATCGAGGCGATCGGCCCGGATGTGACGAACCTGGCCGTCGGCGATCGCGTGACCTACACGGGCTTCATCAACACGCTTGGCGCATACAGCACTGAGCGCGTGATTCCGGCGGCGCCGCTGATCAAGCTGCCGGACGCAATTTCTTGCGAGACGGCAGCGGGCATGACGATGCGCGGTCTGACGGCGGCGTATCTGATGCGCCGCATCCACGACTTCAAGCAAGGCGACACGATCCTGCTGCACGCGGCAGCGGGCGGCGTGGGGCTGATCGTCTCGCAATGGGCGAAGCTGCTGGGCCTGACCGTGATCGGCACGGTCTCGACGGAAGCCAAGGGCGAAGTGGCGCGTGCACACGGCTGCGACCATATCGTCTACTACGGCCGCGAAAACGTGGCCAAGCGCGTGCGCGACCTGACGGATGGCGTCGGCGTGAACGTCGTGTTCGACAGCGTCGGCAAGGATACTTTCGAGGCCTCGCTCGATTCGTTGAAGCGCCGCGGCCTGATGGTCTGCGTCGGCACCGCGTCGGGCCCGATCCCGCCGTTCAATCCGCAGCTGCTGGCGATCAAGGGCTCGTTGTACATGACGCGTCCGGCGCTTGCCGACTACATCGCCGACCCTGCCGAGAAGAACGACCTTGCTGGCGAGATCTTCGGGCACATCGCCGCGGGCCGTATCAGGATCGAACTCAACCAGCGCTATGCGCTCGAGGATGCGGCGCAAGCGCACCGCGATCTCGAATCGCGCAAGACGACGGGCTCGTCCGTCTTTGTGGTGTAAGGAGCGAATCATGCGAGTCGAACAACTGACCTGCGCGATCGGCGCCGAATTGACGGGCGTCAATCTCGCCGACGCGATCCACGACGACGGTCTTTTTGCCGAAATCCGCGCGGCGCTGCTTCAGCATCGCGTGCTGTTCCTGCGCGACCAGGACATCACGCGCGCGCAGCACGTTGCGTTTGCGCGCCGCTTCGGCGAACTGGAAGACCATCCCGTCGCGGGCAGTGATCCCGAGCATCCCGGTCTCGTGCGCATCTACAAGAATCCGGATCAGCCCAACGACCGGTACGAAAACGCCTGGCATGCGGACGCCACCTGGCGCGAAGCGCCGCAATTCGGCGCCGTGCTGCGGTGCCTGGAGTGTCCGCCCGTCGGCGGCGACACGATGTGGGCGAACATGGTGCTCGCCTACGAGAACCTGCCGCAGCACGTGAAGAGCCAGATCGCCGATCTGCGCGCCCGCCACAGCATCGAGGCGAGCTTCGGCGCGGCGATGCCCGCCGACAAGCGCCTCGCGCTGAAAGCGCAATTTCCGGACGCCGAACATCCCGTCGTGCGCACGCATCCTGAAACGGACGAGAAGGTGCTGTTCGTGAATGCGTTCACCACGCACTTCACCAACTATCACACGCCGGAGCGCGTGCGTTTCGGGCAGGACGCGAATCCCGGCGCCGGCGATCTGCTGCGCTATCTCGTGAGCCAGGCGTACATCCCCGAGTACCAGGTGCGCTGGCGCTGGCGGAAGAACAGCATCGCGATCTGGGACAACCGCAGCACGCAGCACTATGCGGTGATGGACTACGCGCCGTGCCATCGCAAGATGGAGCGCGCGGGAATTATCGGCGACAAGCCGTATTGATCGCGAGGGCAAGGTCGTCGTCATGACACTCGATAGCACACCGACTGTTCTGATCGTGCCGGGTTTGCGCGATCACGTCGCGGAGCACTGGCAAACGCGGCTGGAGCGCACGCTGCCGAAGGCCGTGTCCGTCGCGCCGCTGGAGCACGACAAGCTGAGCCGCGCCGCGCGCGTGGCGGCGCTCGATGCCGCCGTGGCCCGCATCGACGGCCCGGTGATCCTGGTGGCGCACAGCGCAGCGTGATGATCACCGTGCATTGGGCGCAGCAACACCGCCGCAAGATTCACGGCGCGCTGCTCGCCGCGCCCGCCGATCTGGAACAGCCGCTGCCCGCGGGTTACCCGGACATCGAAACGCTCGCCGAAAACGGCTGGCATCCCGTGCCGCGCAGACGCCTGCCGTTTCCGAGCATCGTCGGCGCGAGCCGCAACGATCCGCTTGCGCGCTTCGAGCGCGTGACCGACATGGCGTATGACTGGGGCAGCCGGCTCGTCGACCTGGGCGAAGTCGGTCATCTGAACCCCGCTGCGGGCTTCGGCGAATGGCCGATGGCGAAGACGCTGATTCAGCAGCTGATCTGACGCACCGTTTATTGGCAACGAAAGGAACCTGCGATGACACGTCAGGTAGAGGTAGGTATTGCCGGCGAAATCGCGGGTGGCCAGCGCAAGCTGGTGTTCGTCGAGGGCCGCAGCGTCGTGCTCTTCAACGTCGAAGGCACGATCCACGCGATCGACGCCGCGTGTCCCCACAACGGCGCATCGCTCGCCAGTGGCCGGCTCGACGGCTGCGTGCTGAGCTGCCCCGCGCACGGACTGCGCTTCGACGTTCGAACGGGCTGCATGGCGGGCGCAGCCGGCCTGAATCTGGTGCGGTACGCCGTCGCGACGGTTGGTTCGAAACTCGTCGTGACGCTCGACGAACAGGGCGCGATGCGCGCGGAAGCAACAGAGGACAGCGCGGTGCAACACTGCGCGAGCAATCAGGAGAAGCAGAAATGCAAGGTTTGATGATGCAGCAGCCGCTGCTGGTGGCATCGTTGCTGATGCATGCGGAACGCCATCATGGCGGGCAGGAAATCGTGTCGCGGCGAGTCGAAGGCGACATTCACCGCTACACGTATCGCGATCTCGCGCGCCGCGCGCGCCGCATGGCCAACGCGCTCGCGGCCCTCGATATAGCGCGCGAAGACCGCGTCGCGACGCTCGCGTGGAATGGCTACCGGCACATGGAGCTTTACTTCGCGGCGTCGGGTTCGGGCTCTGTGCTGCACACGCTCAATCCGCGTCTGCATGTCGATCAGCTCGCCTACATCATCGAACACGCCGAGGATCGCGTCATTTTCTTCGACTTGACGTTCCTTGCGCTGATCGAGAGCGTCGCGCCGCGCGTCAAGAGCCCGAAGATTTTCGTCGCCATGACGGATCGGGCCCACATGCCGCAGGCGCACAGCCTGTCGACGACGCTGCTGTGCTACGAAGACCTGATCGACCTGTACGACGACGCGTTCGAGTGGCCGCTGCTAGATGAGAACAGCGCGTCGTCGCTGTGCTACACGTCGGGCACGACGGGCCATCCGAAGGGCGTGCTGTACAGCCATCGGTCGACGGTCCTGCACACGTACGCGGCGGCGTTGCCCGATTCGCTGAACTGCTCGGCGCGCGACGTGATTCTGCCCGTCGTGCCGATGTTCCATGTGAACGCGTGGGGGCTGCCGTATATCGCCTGCATGGTCGGCGCGAAGCTGGTGTTTCCGGGGCCTGCGCTCGACGGCAAGTCGCTTTACGAACTGATCGAAGGGGAGCGCGTCACGCTGTCGGCGGGCGTGCCGACCGTCTGGCAAGGGCTGCTCACGCACGTCGACACGATCAAGGGCGCGTTTTCCTGCATGCGGCGCACGATCGTAGGCGGCGCACCCTGCACGACGGCGATGACGGCGGAGTTCAGGGAACATCATCGCGTCGAGGTGTTGCACGCGTGGGGCATGACGGAGCTGAGCCCCGTCGGCACCGTGTGCAGTCTGAAGGCTCATCAGCTGACGCTGCCCATCAGCGAGCGCTATGCCGTTCAGGCGAAACAGGGACGCTCGGTGTTCGGCATCGACATGAAGATCGTCGGCCCGGATGGCGAAGCGCTGCCGTGGGACGGCAAGTCCGCCGGCGATCTGATGGTGCGCGGGCATTGGGTGGCGCAGCAGTACTTCGGCAACGACGACGCGCACGCTGCGCGATGGCTGGTTTCCGACGGGCGACATCGCGAAGATCGACGCCGACGGCTTCATGCAGATCACCGACCGCAGCAAGGACGTCATCAAGTCAGGCGGCGAATGGATCAGCTCGACCGACATCGAGAACGTCGCGTGTCTGCACCCCGACGTCGCGACGGCTGTGTGCATTGCCGCGCGCCATCCGAAATGGGACGAACGGCCGCTGCTGCTGATCGTCAGGAAGCCGGGCAGCGGGCTGGATGCGGAGGGTCTGCTTGCCTTCTTCGACGGCCGCGTGGCGCGCTGGTGGAAACCCGATGCCGTGGTTTTCGTGGATACCGTGCCCATGGGCGCGACGGGCAAAGTACTCAAGAACCAGTTAAGAGAGCAGTTCGCGGATTTTTATCTGACGGCATAAAACGTGAAGCAGGATCTGAGAGACGCAGTTCGTTAAATCAACGTTCAAATAATCAGCCGGAATCGCCCGGCACCGAGTAACTGGAGGAGACTAAATGAAAATGAAGTTAGGCTGCGCGGCGGCGCTGGCGTTATGCGCCACGGCTGCCCAGGCGCAAACGTCGGTGACGCTTTATGGCGTACTCGATACCGGCTTTCTGTACCAGAGCACATCCGCTGCGACGTTTCAGCCGCATGCGCCGAATCTGGGCCACACGTATCAGATGAAGGACGGCGGCATCTACGCGAGC